>CAKZUV010000277.1 GCA_937921555.1 uncultured Saprospiraceae bacterium | reverse complement strand
CACCGGACTGACAACCGACGTTTCCATTGGCAGTACTTTTCCCATTACCATTCAGGCTGATTTTGCGTATCCGCATTTTGACGAATATATTCGTATCTGGATCGATTTTAATCAGGATGCCGATTTTGAGGATGATGGAGAGCTGGTCCTGGATGCAATTCATCCAACGGGACCGGATGGAACACTTCCCCCCTTTTTAAGTGGGGATATATTTATCCCCGCTACGGCTACTCCCGGCAGTACACGTATGCGGATCAGTATGAAAAGAGATGATTATGCTGATCCCTGTGAAAGTTTTGAGTTTGGGGAGGTAGAAGATTATTCAGTCAATATTATTAATGATGGTCCTACCCTTTCGCTCTCATGCCCGGCAGATCAAACCCTCACCACCCCCATCGGTGCGACTACCGTCACCGCAGCCTGGGAGATTCCAACTCCGCTTTCTAATTGCCCAACGGGGACTCCAACCATCTCACAAACCGCAGGACTACCTCCGGGAAGTGATTTCCCCATCGGTGTAAATACCATTACCTACGAAGCAACCGACGATTGTGGTAATACGGAAACTTGTTCTTTTGATATTGTCGTCAATGACGGAGGGCCGACCGGCAATGGTTATTGTGCTTCCGGCGCAGATCAGCCCTGGGTAGAATGGATTGGTAATGTAACACTCAACGACTTAAATAATTCCAGTACAAAATCCGGGTACAGTGATTTCACAAATTTAACAGCTAACGTAAATACGGGAGAAAATTATCAATTATCTGTACAGCCTGTTTTCAGCTATACCCACTATACCGAATATATTCAGGTATGGATTGATTATAATGGAAATGAAAATTTCAATGATCCGGGAGAGCTAGTTATTTCTGCGGTCTATAATAACGGAACCAATGGAACAGCCGCCGTGCCTGTTTCGGAAAATATCCTTATTCCCACTGACGCAATTTCCGGAAATACACGAATGCGCGTGGCAATGCAGAGAGGTCAGGCTAGTACCCCGTGCGAAATATTTATGCTTGGAGAAGTAGAAGACTATACAATTAATATAACCAGTAATGGCCCGTCGCTTACCCTCCTTTGCGTTGATGATTTTACCATTGTCGCCGGAGTGAATGCGACTTCCGGGGTAGTTGCATGGAATGAACCCGCTATTTCAACTACCTGCCCGGACGAAAGTCTTAATTTAATACAAATTAGTGGACCGGCAAATGGAAGTACACAACCAGTAGGTAACTATACCATTACTTACGAAGCAACGGATAATTGTGGAAATATAGAAACCTGTTCTTTTGAGATCACCATCGAAAGCCAGTCAGCAATACTTACGCTTAATTGTCCGGCCGACCAGATAATTTCTACTTTACCTGGTGCATCAACCGCCACAGCTAGCTGGACCATTCCGGCTACTGATTCTGATTGCCCAACCGGTTCCACTCTACTTAGCCAAACAGCAGGTCTTGCTCCCGGTGATGATTTTCCTGTTGGTGTCAATACGATTACTTACGAAGCGACTGACGATTGTGGTAATATAGAAACCTGTTCTTTTACCATTACCGTGAATGATGGAGGTGTAACTACCCTGAGTCTGGATTGTCCGACTAATCAAACCTTAGCTACTATCCCAGGCGAAAGTACGATTACTACGACTTGGAATACGCCCGTTCCTGTTACGAATTGCCCGTCAGGAATTACCAATATCTTACAAACCACCGGCCTTAATTCCGGAAGCTCCTTCCCCATTGGTATCAATACAGTTACATACGAAGCGAGCGACGATTGTGGAAATATTGAAACCTGTTCTTTCACTATCACTGTTAATGATGGTGGTCCCACTGGTAACGGATACTGCGAATCGTCAGCGTCATCTCCGTGGGTAGATTGGATTGGTAATGTCAGCTTAAATGATTTGAATAATAACAGTAATAAATCCGGATACAGTGATTTTACCAGTCTGGTTGCTAACGTAGATATAGGTGAGAATTATCCGATTACGATCCAGCCTGCTTTCAGCTATACCCATTTTACAGAATATATTCAGGTATGGATTGATTTTAATCAAAATGAAAGTTTTGCTGATCCGGGGGAACTGGTTGTTTCTGCTATTTATGCTAACGGAATCAACGGGACGACTGCGAGTCCAATCACTCAAAATATAACTATTCCTAATGGAGCCCTTACGGGAAATACCCGAATGCGGGTAGCAATGAATCGTACCGAAGCATCAGACCCATGCGAATTTTTTGAATTTGGAGAAGTAGAGGACTATACCGTTAATATCAGCAATAGTGGCCCTAACTTGACGCTTAACTGTTCAGCTGATCTGAATATCAGCGCAGGTGTTGGTGCTACCACAGGCGTTATAGCCTGGAATACGCCCACCGCTTTGAGTACTTGTCCTGCTGGTACCACCGCACTAATCCAGACCAGTGGACCAGCAAATGGCAGCACCCAATCGGTTGGAACTTACACTATTACTTACGAAGCGACTGATGATTGTGGAAATATTGAAGACTGTACTTTTACGATTTCTCTGACCAGCGATCCTACTGCAATCTCTATCAGTTGTCCTCCAAATCAGACTTTGACAACTGTATCTGGTGTCACTACTGCGCTGGCAACCTGGAATATTCCAACGCCTGTTACCTCTTGTCCGGCCAGTTTGGTCACAACCCTACAAATTGAAGGACTACCCAGTGGAAGTGATTTTCCGACCGGTATAAATACCATTACCTACGAGGCTTCGGATGATTGTGGAAATATTGAAACTTGTTCCTTTACCATTACTGTAAACGACGGAGGTCCAGTCGGAAATGGCTATTGTAATTCCACCGCTTCTGCTCCCTGGCAGGAATGGATCGGAAATGTCAGCCTTAGTAATATAAACAATACAAGTGGAAAAAATGGATACGGCAACTTTACGGCGTTCACAGCCAATGTAATCAAAGGTGAGTCTTACGATTTATCTATTCAACCTGTTTTCAGCTATACCCATTTTACAGAATACTTTCAAGTCTGGATAGATTTCAATGGCAATGAGAATTTTAATGACCCCGGAGAACTCGTAATTTCTACCGTGTATGAGAATGGCATCAACGGAACAGTTGCTCCTCTCATCACCGGTGATATTACAATTCCAACCGACGCCCTTACGGGTACTACTCGTATGCGTGTCACGATGAGCCGTAATGCCGCAGTTGGTCCATGTGAAAATTTCATCGCCGGAGAAGTAGAAGATTATACGATCAATATTGGGAATGCTCCCCTCAGTGCGATTGTGAATACGGAAGTCTTGTATCATCTTTCGGCGCAGGCCGAGGCAAGAACGGTCAGACTAAACTGGGCCTCAAATTTGGATGCAACTACCAGTTTTTACAATATTGAAAGAAAAGAAAAAGACGGAGAATTTACGGAAATTGATCAGCTACCTTCCTACGGTGAAAGCCAGCAAACCCATTTTTATCAATATACCGATCGCTCGGTTACCCACGGTAGTTACGAATACAGAATTGCTGCAATACAAAATAACGGATCAAAATTGTTGACCAATATTCAAGCCATTGATTTAGGAACGTCTGTAAACCGATTGCATATCTTTCCGAATCCAGCCATTTTGCAAGTCACCTTTGCGAGTGACCTATTGACCGAACATTCTGTCAATCTTATGCTTACCAACAGTTTGGGACAAGTTATCCACCAAAAGCAATATGATGCGACGGCGGATCAACGGATTATCCTGGATGTGAGTGGCTATCCTAATGGAATTTATCTGGTGAGGTTTCAGGCAGGAAAACGAAAAGCTATGTATTCCAGATTAGTGATTGAAAGGGATTAATACCTTTAACTTTCGTTCAGAAAAAAACGCTTACCTTTTGTCAGGTAAGCGTTTTCTTTTATTTAAAATTTATCTTCTTTCTACATCCTGGTCGCCTTTCTTTTTTTCTTTGGCAATTCTTTTAGCGGCGTGGACATGACCGGGGTCACTTCGTAACCTGCCTGTCGTAATAAGGCGATCACGCCAAATTCGCCGCCCAGGTGACCGGCACCAACCGCAAAAAAGGTAGGTTGTTCTTTCGCCATTTCTGCCATGATGGGAATCCAGTTTTGATTTCTGTTTTTCAAAAAAATATCTTCGTATTTTCCAATTCCGTTGACATCTGATTTAAACATTTGCTGCATGCCAGCAATATCCTGTTGTTTGTAAACCTCCGTCATTTTACTCAACTCATCCTCATCGCCACTTTCGCCTCCGCGAATCGACGTTACCAGCATAGCAGCCTGATCGGTATACGGAATACTGTCAAATACGCTCATCTGATATTCGATGGTTTCCAGTCCTCCCATTTTCTTTTCGTCGGCGGTAGCCATTTCCATAAATTCCATTTCATAGGACTTTATATCCTCGCCCATACCACCTCCCGGCGAGGGGCTTGTGAAATCAAAATCTCCTCCGGCCATTGCGGACAAAAACATCGGTTTGATTCTTTCCAGCATCATCATGGGCAGTCCCAGTCCCGAAAAATGATCGCTGACCATTTTATAATCTTCCTTGCTCAAAAGATCTCTTAACGTCGTTCCGTCATCCATCATAATTTTGCCGATCATCCCCATCATCGCACTCATATCCGACATATCCTCCATATTGATTTCAAAAATAATCTGATCCATCCGGTCAAATACAGCCACGGTAGAATCGGTCAAAAAGAAATCTTTTTTATCAATCATGTGGATGGTTCCGTAGAGGTACGAAGGCTGCGTCAAATCCTTTCCCGCTATTTTCCACAGCAGAGATTTTTCGGTGGGAACGGGAACAATCGTTTCCGTCACCACTTTTTCAGTCGTCTTCGGACTACAGGCGGCCAGGATTAATAATAAAAGGAAGAAATATGGAATAGCTAATTTTTTCATGATAATAATTTTTGTGAATCGTCCGCACTTCTACCATCAAAATCCTGAACAATGCCCAATAGAAGCTGAATGTCTTTAAAAAATTCCAGGACCAGTGTAAAACTAACATTAGAACGGAATATATAAGGTTCCAGAATGTCTTTTGGTTCAGTCACTGCGACGTATATATCGTTATTTACAAAGCTAAGGTAAATTTCTTTACCTATTTGTTCTCTGTAGCGGGCAATCTTGATTTGTATGTCTTCGTCCAGGACGTACCGTGGCTGCGCGTCGGGCGAAACGTACACATCGAATAATTCTCCGAAAACCGGATTCATAAAAGATTCATCCAATTGTCTGCCTCCCGCACGGTTAAAAGATTTGATGGTACGGGTAAGGTATTGTTTAAAAGCAGCTGGTAAAATCAGAATAGATCCTCTTACGGGTCGTTTCATGGTAGCCCGCATAAAAACACCACGAAAAACGTAATTATAACGGTCCCGTACTTTTGACAATTCTCTTACTTTTAACTCGCACATCTCAAAGGGAACCTCTCCGATTTTTCCACTGATATAATCTTCTCCTTTGTAAAACGAAGCGTTAGAAGTAAAAATTCTGCTTTTTCTGAACTGATCTTTTCCGATAAATTTTTCACCATCATAACGCAGGGTATCAAAATTCAGATCATCGTCAATAAAATCCAGTACAAGGTTGACAACGTTGGGTTTGAAAGTAGTAACAAATTGCTTCATCCGGTAACTCAAATAACCGAGATAAAGGCCGAGCGGAATCATCAGAAAAAAGGTAACGGTAGGAATATTCAGATACATCGATACAAAGCCGATGGCCAGAAACAACAGGATACTAACCAGAGAAAGCCAGAGTAATTTCTTACGCCTGTTCTCCATTCTGATCAATTCAGGGTGAATGGTATGGTTGTAAAAAATACGAAATTCGGCGAGTCGATCCATGCGATACATTTGAGGCAGAACGCTAACAGCCTTTTAGCCAGTTAGCCCCCTTTTTATCGTAAAAAGAGGGCTAACTAACCAACTGGCAAAAAACTCATAAGCGTTTTTCCAAGTAATTCGGGATGATTTACATTAGGAAAGTTTATTAACTTACCGGACTCCCACTACTTGGAAGATTCCGAAGAAGGATTTTCGGGAATATCGTATTCCTCCAGGTATTCTGAAATAAGTCCGCCAATAATATCTTTCAGGTAAGCCTTTTCAAGTTTAGCGATGGTTTTTAATTTCATCAGTTTCTTCTTATCAAAAACAAAAGTCACCCGCTTTTTTTCTTTTGGAATAACGGCTTGTTTTATTTCTTCTTTGTTAGGGTCAACCGTTTTTCTGATCAATGCATCGAGACCGCTCATGGGCCGGCGAGTGGTTTCGGCAGACCCCGTATCTGTATGAGAAGTGCCAAGTGTCCGCTTCTTTTCGCGGGCTATTTTTTTCTTTTCTTCGGCGACCGATTCTTTGACAACGGTCTGGAATAAAGATTCCAGATCCGCGGTAAAACTTTTGCTGCTACCGGACCGGCTTCGGTTGTCCGAAACCTTTTTTTGAGAAGTTTTTTTCGCTTTTTTACTTCCCGGCAATACGTTGTCTCCCATAAATGCCGTCTCTTCTTCTACGGAAGCCGGGGACATTCCAAACAGACTTTCTAACCCGTCTTTTAATGTTTTCTTACTCACAATCCTGGGATTTAATGGTTCTTAAAATAATAGCTTATTAGTGCGATTGCGGTTTTAGGCTTCTTCTTTTACGGCAGTCCGTTCCAGAATTTCTTTGCAAAGATCCAGATAATCTTTGGCTCCGTTACTGCCTTTTGCGTAAGAAAAGATATCCATGCGCTGGGCCGGTGCTTCGGCCAGGGTTACATTATCACGAATTAAAGTCTTAAAAACTTTATCACCAAAATATTTTTGAATGGTAGCAACTACGTCACGGTTCAGTACTTTTCGTGCGTCGTACATGGTAGCGATCACACCACCAATTTCCAGTTTTTTGTTTAGCCGGAACCGTACTTTATCAATTACCTGCTTGATTTTTGTTAAACCCTGTAAGGCGAGAAATTCTGTTTGCAGTGGAATATAAACATAGTCACTCGTCGTCAAAGCGTTCAGCGTCAACAGTCCAAGGGATGGCGGACAATCAATAATGATATAATCGTATTCTTCTAAAACCGGCTGAAATAATTCCTGCAGAATATACTCCCGGCCCGCTTCGTTGATCAGTTCCATCTCCGCACCGGACAAATCCAGGCTGGAAGTAATCACGTCCATTCCTTCCTTAGCGGTATAAGGAACCAATTCGCTTTCGCCGCGAATAGATTCATAAATCGTATATTTTTGTCTTGGAATACCCAGTGAAAGGGTGAGGTTGGCCTGAGGATCCAGGTCAATCAAGAGGACTTTTTGTCCTAATTCTACTAATCCGGCACCAATATTAATGGCGCTGGTCGTTTTTCCTACACCACCTTTGTGGTTCAAAAGAGAGATTATCTTTCCCATGTACGGTTAATTATAGTGTTTCTAAAAATGTCTGAATATAAAAAGTTCCTTCTGTAAGTGTTGAAAATACGAAAAAATTTCCAACCCCTGTGGACAAATATAAAAAATTCTGTCCTCTTCTGAAACTTATACGTGTTAATTTTTTAATCTTGCTTTAAAATACACGTTTCAACAATTAAGCCAAATTTGTAATATGTTTTTCAAAAATACGTCTCTTCCCGAATTGGATTATTTTTGTAGAAACTTATAAAATTTAACAAGTGAAAAAAAGAAATTGGCAATTATATGGTTTTCTATGCTGCGCGCTTTTTTGTGGCAGTTTACTTACCGCTCAGGAAACGTTTGATGCGATAAAAATTTATGGGGACTTTTATCTCGGAAAAACGAGTCGTGGCGAACCCAACTTATACCTCGGTCGGTTCGATCAGCAAAAACTGAAAGGCATAACCGTAGCTTACCAAATAGTAAATCCAGAAAAAAAGTACAGCAAAGAACTGGAGTTGGGATTGTGGACCCAAACGCGTAATGTCACCTTCGATAGCGTAACTTATGCGATTAAGGATTTTGAAGCAGCTGCCCGTTTCGAATGGGGCGTACGGCTAGAGAAAAAACTATTCAATTATATTATTTTCACTTTAAACCCTGCCATTGATTTGTATTTCTACGACGGAGATGCGCAGCCAATATCGGGTTTAGACTTTCCGGTTTCCTCCATCAGCGGAGGAATGATGTTGTCTTTTATTCCACACATAGAAATTCCACTGGGAGAAAGATTGTTTTTAGATTTGAATATCAATTTTATCAACATTAGTTTTGGATTAGATTTTCAGCGCAAATTTAATCCCGCCTGGACGGAACGCCAACAAAAGACAGGCGGCTTTGATTTTGACACCCAGGGAGAACGAAGTTTTCAAATTGGATTAGGATATAAATTATTTCCACCAAAAAACAACGCACCACAAGATTGAAAAAATCTGTAAAAAAATATAACTACCTGCTTCTAAACCTGAAATACAAATTTCTATTTTTGGCCAGTAATTTATTTTCAATAAAAAACAAAATAAATTTAATTAATGAATTAATATTTGTTAAGTCTCAAATTATTCAGCTTTCCGGATCTCAGGGATCTCAGAAAAAACGGATTTTACTTTCTGTTTTTTTCCTCTGCACTTTTATTATTTCAACCAATGCCCAGAATTTTGCCGCCAAAAATTACCCGTCATTTACCGTCGGTCATTCCCAGATTTACAGCCTGCTCGAAGACCACCACGGATATCTCTGGATCGGCACCTGGGGTGGCGGACTGACCTTGTACGACGGCCAGACTTTTAAAAAATTTACCGGAAAAAATCAGCCGGGAACCCGCTACATCAACGCCCTGCTCGAAGATGACCAGCAAAACATCCTCATCGGCGGCGCCGGAAACCTCACTATTTTTGACGGCCGGATTTTTCATTCGCTCCCTACCCTGCCACCCAACGTACAGCAGATCAATGACCTGATTCAGACACCGGACAAAAAAATATGGGTAGCCACGGACCGGGGTTTATTCTTTCTGAAAAAAGATAAATTAATCGCCGTTCCCTCTTTTCCGGATAATCTAAATGTAGAAGATTTATTTCTGACTAAAACCGGTATCCTCTGGATTGCCACCGAAGCAGGTGCTTATTATTTTGAAAATAATTTCTTTAATAAAATCAGTACCATCGACGGACTTAGCCGGGATCACATCCGCGCCATCACCGCTACCGATGACGGCAAAATCTGGCTCGCCACCATCACCGGTGGAGTGGATATTTATCACAGAAATTCGATTACCCGTTTTTCCGAATCAGATCAACTGGAAGAAGGACTCGGAATCAACACAATCGCTACCGATCAGCTGGGACGTATCTGGATTGGCATGGTCAACGAGGGCGTCTATTGTTATGATCCGGGCAAGCTCACCGGATTCTGGCTGCGCGAACGAACCACGGCCGGCCTGGAAAGTGATAACATTAAAATTACTTTATCCGACCAGTGGGGTAATTACTGGTTGGGAACCTCTGGTGGTGGGCTGACCCGGTACGCAGAAAGTACCGAGCAATTCAGACAATACAACGAAGCAGACGGTCTGGCGGACAAAGAAGTGTACGCCATTAGTCAGGATAGTTCGGGAAGGCTCTGGCTGGCGACTAGTCGCGGGGTGAGCACGTTTGACGGTAAACAATTTAACAATTTTAGCCAGCAAAGAAATTTTGCCGACCTTAAATGCCGGGCGATTCTGGCGGATCAGAAAAATCGGATTTGGATAGGTACCGAAGGTGAAGGACTCAAACTTTATGACGGCAATAGTTACCAGCAATTTCAACCCTGGGACGGCATCGAAGGTAATTTGATTCAGGATATTGTCGAAGATAGTCTGGGAAATATCTGGGTGGGCATGATGGACGCGGGCATTGCCCGGCTGGCGGTGGACGACCGGGACAGCAGTGGTACGACTTACCGCATTGACCGCTTCACGCGAAAAAACGGATTGCCCGTTAACGCCATTTATGACTTGCACCTGGATCGGTGGCAGCGGCTTTGGTACGCAACGAGAGGCGGAGGAATCGGGTATTGGGAAAATGACAGTACCCTTGTGAATTTTTCTGCTGCCGATGGTTTGCCTTCCATGCATGTACGGACGCTGACCGAAGATTCTCTGGGATATCTCTGGGGCGGAACGGCGGATAAAGGTATTTTTAATATTCATCTTTACGGACAGCAACCTCAGTTTTCCAGTTTTAGTGAGCGGGAAGGACTCAGTTCTGACAATGTTTATTCTTTGATTTTTTCATCTGATGATCAACTTTGGGTGGGCAACCAGTCGGGGGTAGATCAGGTAGCGGTAAGTAGTGGCCGGGACGAAATCGGAGTGGTAAAATTTTATGGAAATAAAGAAGGGTTTAAAGGTGGAGAAACCTGTGAAAGTGCGGTTATAAGGGATGGAAAAAATTTATGGTTTGGAACGATCGGTGGCCTGATGCAGTATACACCGCAAAATCTGAAAGAAGATTCAAACATTCCAAAAGTTAAAATTACGAATGTAAGGTTATCTTACGATTCGCTACAAAATACTTTATATCAAAACGTGCTAAACCAATGGGGGGAAGTAGATTCTGTGCTCATTTTTGATTACGTGGATAACAACGTCAGCTTTGAATATACCGGATTACACCTCGGCCAGTCATCTCCTCTGAAGTACGAGTGGAAAATGGATGGTCTGACCACCGAATGGTCACAACCAAGGACTGATCAAAAAAGTGATTTTCCTTATCTGCCTTCCAGAAAATATGTATTCCGGGTACGTGCGATCAGCGATGCGGGTATTAAAAGTTCCGAAGAGTCCGTAGCCTTTTCTATCCGCACTCCATTCTGGCAAACGGGATTATTTAAAATCGGAATTATCTTGTTGGGAATTTTACTCGTCGGCACTTTCTTCTTTGCCCGCATCCGTGCTATCCGGCAGGAATCCCGGCAAAAAACAGAACGGTTAAAAATGGAAAAACATCTCCTTGAACTGGAACAAAAAGCACTTCAACTGCAGATGAATCCTCATTTTATTTTTAATGTTTTAAATACCATTCAAAGTAAAATAAACGCCACGGACCACCGCGATGCCCGCTATCAACTCGCCAAATTTTCTAAACTCATGCGGGCAACGCTCGAAAATTCGAGGGAGTCAGCGATCCCGTTATCAGAAGAAATACAAAGTCTGGAGAATTATCTGGCGATGGAAAAAATGAGCCGGAATAATAGTTTTGATTATCAGATTGAGATAGTTGGCAGCACCGACCCGGAGACTTTAATTCCGCCCATGCTGATTCAGCCTTTCGTGGAAAATGCCATTATTCACGGAGTAGCCCACGTACCGGAAGGGGGAAAAATTGAAGTTAAATTTACGCAAAGAAACGGTTTTTTAGAAGCGATAATTTCGGATAACGGAATTGGAAGAACCGCCGCCAAAGAGCGAAAAAGTCAGGTCGAAGCGCAGCATAAATCACTCGCACTCACGGTTACACAAGAGCGGCTAAGCTTGCTGGACACACAACCAAACGGACTAAAACGGCTTGAAATTGAGGATATTTATAAAAATGGAGAAGCAGCCGGAACCACCGTTATACTACGTATCTAAAAAATCAAGCCCTGCTTCCTTTGAATCGAAAGCAGGGCTTAAGGAATGTTAAATAAATAAAATACGATTCTATACTTCCTCTTTTTGCATCACTCTTCATCAACAAAATGGTCATTATACACAGCATAACTCTCATTTTGCTTCTTTGATTGATACAAAAATAGTTCGCCTAGAATCTGCACTTATTTATTTGCCATTCCTAGATTTTGATTTCGCCACAAAGAACACGAAGAAATAACTTCGTGTTCTTAGCGTCTTAGTGGCAATCCTTAAAAGCAAGAATTTAGCGCCTTCGGCACCAACATTTTATTTTACAATCAATTCACGCGTAGATTTTCCCGCCGCAGCATCAACCGTCACGTAGTAAATTCCGGCAGCTCCCAGATCACTGCGCTTTACCGCAAACCGGTGCGTACCTGCACTCAATTCTCCTTGAAATACCGACTTTACTAATTTGCCAGTTTGATCCATGATATTAATAGTGTAATAATCCTGATCAAATAATTCAAAATTAATCGTAGACTCACCACTGTTCATGATAGTTGGTTCGATGGTGAAATCACTGACTGCTTCCTGTAAAAAATTACTGCTGACTGCCAGACCGATATCGTTGGTGATATTAGAATTTACGTATGTGTAAACACCGTTTACCTCCGACCAGATAATTGAAATAACTTCCAGTTTTTCCACTTCCCATTCCGGATCAATCGCAATAGAATACATCCCCTCTATGATCGTACCATCGGTTACAACGCCCGATGTTAACGGATCACCAAAGTGTGAGGTTGTAAAAGAAGTTACCAATACTTTTTCATGCTCCGCGTTGGCACCTTGACTTTGCTGAAAGCCAACGTAGCCATCATTAACAATATACAGCCCCAGATAATAATTAGCATCCGCATTCTGAAAAAATTCGGTTCTGGTATTAACGTTAATTTCCTGCGTATCATCCGTATAAGAAGCACTGATCCCGGTATTTACGATGGGTGCCTGTCCGGCGGCTTCGTCTACAGCCTGTTGAATTTCTGCTCGTTTCGTTACGGAGTTGCTACTAAAAATTCCCTGATTTACATTACCCATAAAAAATTGAGGTTGTCCGGTAATCATAAAATTTTCGGCCAGTGCACCAGAGGTTGGGGTCAGTAAATTACCACTGTGATGAACCGCGATCAGGGTCGCTTTTTCTTCGTTATCCTCAATCAGATCGTGAAACATATCCCATCCCCAACCACCGCAGGGAGGACACCAGGTCGCACTGATTTTGGTGATTAAAGTGGATTGTGTTTCAGGAGCATCCTGTGTGTAGCCCACAAAGGCTAAAAGGGAAAATGCAATGCTAAGCGTAATTTTTTGTATCATGATATATAATTTTGAATATTACAGTACGAAAGTTCTGATAAATTGTTTTTGAATATTTTTTAAAGAAAAATCAAATCCCAAAAATAATGCGAATAGTACTTCAATGTTGACTTTTCGGGGCGATATGTTATCTGGTAAACAATTTTATACTGACTTATTCTTTTCTTTTCCACCTAAGTCCGCGTAATCGCTTAGGCCCGTACCACAACCAAAAACCAGTAGAGGCTAATATAATAACTCCCCATCCCAGAAAATTCATAGCAGTCAGTTTAAAAATATCTCCAAAAATAGATCCGTCGTGCAATGATTCTATCCAATCAGAATAACGGACATCTACGGATAAAACGGCTCCCGTTGCCCCGTCCAGTTGTACTTCCCAGTTATCGTTTTTAAATAAAACTTTAACCATTCCCTTCGTAGGCCGGACATCTATCCGGTCAATCGGATTGCCAATTTGTGCTGGATATTGCCGGTAGAGTTCTTCCTTGCCCAGCAGCGCTAATTCGGAAAGATCTTTCCACTGAGTCAGATCATGGACCGCTCCTTTTTGAGTAGCCGGCTGAATCGCCGCGATGTCTTTTTTTAATGCCAGTAAAATTCCAGTACCGGCACTGATGATGAGCAGGACAGCCAGCATCAGTCCCAGGTATCGGTGCCAGATACGAACTTTACGCAAACCCTTAATGAGTCGATCAAATGCCAATATTTAGTATTCAGTGGCCAAAGGCCGATTAAGAAATAAGTAATAGTTCTTTTTTACAAAAGAAAGACAGCGTTAATAAAAATAAATTTCCCTTGTCGCCAGAAGCCACGGAATAGCGGATTGTCTACCATGTATACGACTTTTCCACGCCCAAGGTGTTGTACCCCAAAAACGGCCGTTTCTTCCAGCTTCTTTTTTGCTTCAAATCCTACGAAGCCGGTGATTTGTGGATTTTTGCCAACGTACCCCACGTTCCATCCACCGTCCAGATACTGGTAAGCAGCGGTACTTGTTTTTAAGGTATGGTAATAATCCGGGAGGCCGTAAGCCAATGGATGAGTATTATCCAGTTTTATTTTGTAAATAGCGCCAGGCATCGCATTCGTAATCGATCTGCGTTCCTGTCCCGCGTAGTGCGTTCTTGCGGGCGACGCTTTTTCCTGATTACCACTACTCGTATTTTTCTTTCTTTTTATTTTAAAATCAGGAGATCTGCTTACCTTCCTGACCGCCGATCCGAGCGTAATTAATTTACCACCATTCCGTACCCAGTCCGTAATTTTTGCCATGGCGGTGCTATCCATTTCCGGATACCGGCCATCAGCCAGTACCAGCACATTATAGTCGTTCAGACTCGTTTTTTTAAAATCATCCGCGTAGACGTTCGTCACCTGAAATTCTAATTCCTGATCAAAAAAGTGCCACAGATAACCGAAGGAATTCGGGTCGGTACCTGCTCCACCTACGATCATAATTTCCGGTTTTTTCAAAAGCTTCATTTTATCAGACCCCAGATCTTTGCCATTGGTAGAAAAACCGGTCATCACGGGGGTGATTGTCGCCTCCATTTCATTGGCCGTTTCTAAAACAATGCGGTCAAAAGATTTTCCCAGTTTACGGTTATCACCCCGGTTGATAATTAATGTACCCGTCGGAAAGTTTTTATTTTCTAAACCAAAATCAACGGAGGCTACTCTTACCGCCACTTTCTTTTCTTGTAATGCACTCAAAAACTGAGCATCTTCCAGACCATCCCAGGCGACGAGATACGCGTAGGCAGGAGCGGCGTTCAGGTTGTATTTTTCGAAATTCTTTTTGGTGTATTCTTTCGTGGATTTTAAATCTGTTTTGAGCGCGTAGGCATCCAGTCCATAAGCATAAGGCAGCGCCCAGGCGGTAATATCATAGGTAAGCGAATCCACTAAAAAAGGTTCGGGTTCGAAAAGTACCTGTGTCAAAATGGACATCGGCTGGTGCGCATTAATTATCAGATCATCAGCCGCCAGATTAAAATCACCGGTCGTTCCGGTACGATAATTAAAAGCAGATTTTACAGATTGTTTTTTTCCTGCCAGTCCGTATTCGATGCCGTGACTATCCAGAAAATCACAGAGGAATTTAATTTTGTCCTTTCCATTCTCCGCTTTTATCACAAAACTCAGATACTCACCACTCGGATTGGCCTTACTGTCCTTAAAATAATCCGCAAACTGACTGGTCAATTGCTGAGCGTTATCAGAAGCCACTTCTATGGTAGAAAGCGCCGTTGTCTTATGATGAATGATCCGGTCAGTTAATTGTAATGTGTCTCCATTTTCCAATAAAATAGCCCGACCCGCCATACTGTGACCACCCTGCTCGTAGGTCATACCAATGGCACCATTGAAAGTCGGATAGGTATCCCCATAACTTGGATAAAAAAGATCAAAAACTTCCCTGGTGTAATACAACCATCCTTTTTCATCAAAATACTTTGCATTGTTTTTTCCAATAGTAGTTTGAAAATCTCCCTGCCATTGCGTGATGTAGGCGTGGAACGGTTGAGCAGCCGGAGCAAAATAGTAAGGATCATTATGATATTGTTCGTGAAAATCAACGTGGATATGTGGCATCCATTCGTGATAAACTTTTAATCTTTGCTGAGACTCTATCTGCGTCTGCCAGGCCCAGTCCCGGTTTAAATCAAATAGGTAGTGATTGACACGACCACCCGGCCAGGGTTCGTGGTGTTCCGCCGCCTCGGTCAGTGGATTTGGCAGGTGGTTACCGACGTTCCAGTTCCAGTGCGTATAACGCGAAAATCCGTCAGGATTGATCGCAGGATCCAGAATAACAATGGTATTTTTCAGCCATTGCTGAGCGGCGGCATTGTCAGGTCTGGCCAGATCATAAAGCGTAGCCAAGGCACTTTCGGAGGCACCCGCTTCGTTACCGTGGACCCCGAAACTTAACCAGACAATCGCGATATTATCGTCGGTTACCGTTCCTTCGACGAGTCCCGTACGGCGGAGATTATTTCGTCTGATTTCCTCCAGCCGGTCAAAATTCTCTTTGCTGGTCACAATGGTATAAAGCAGTGGACGTCGCTGATTGGTTCGTCCGTAGGTTTGCACCTGCACCTGTTCACTATTTTCCGCTACGTGTTCGTAATAGTCGACCAGTAAATGGTGAGGAGTAAAATGTTTTCCGTAAGAAGAAGGCAGAAAATCTTCGGGAGATAATAAACGGTTCTGTGCTGACAGGAGGTTTGTTAGCAGAAAGCACACTGCGAGTATTCCGGCAATTTTTTTTGGTAGCATGTAGTTTTTATTTAGTAAACAGCTTCGGCAATTCGCCGGATAGTTTCCGTATCACCCATGGTATAATAATGTAAACAAGGTGCTCCTTTCGCTTTGAGTTCTTTGGATTGTGCGATACACCATTCGATTCCGATTTCTTTGATCGCCGCAGAATTATTAGCACCCATCGCTGCGCTTACCAGGTCATCTGGTAAGTTTATAAAAAACAGTCTTGGTAAAGAGTTCAGCTGGTAGCGCTTAGTGAGCGGCTTCAGTCCCGGTACGATGGGCACATTGATCCCCATTTCGCGGCAAGCATCCACATAATCAAAATACTTTTGGTTATCAAAAAACATCTGCGTGACAATATAATCTGCTCCTGCGTCAATTTTTTCTTTGGTGCGCAATAAATCTGCTTTCATACTCGGTGCTTCGATGTGCTTTTCAGGATAACCTGCAATCCCGATACAGAAATCCATTTTTTCACCATTCTCAATATTTGAATCCAGATAAATTCCCTGATTCATCTCATTCATCTGCTTTACCAGATCGAGGGCAAAATGATGTCCGTCCGGCTCGGGAATAAACTTTCCGTCAAATTTCCGGGCGTCTCCCCGCAGTGCCAGTACATTGTTGATATTAAGAAAGTTAAGGTCGATCAGCGCATTTTCCGTATCTTCCTTGGTAAATCCACCACAGATCAGGTGCGGCACTGCATCTACTCCGTAACGGTGCATAATCGAAGCACAGATTCCAACTGTTCCGGGTCGTTTCCGGATGGCAATTTTTTCGTAATACCCACTTGCTCTTTTATTGTAAATAAACTCCTCGCGGTGGTAAGTTACGTCAATAAAAGGAGGTTTAAACTCCATTAATGGATCCAAAACATCAAAAATAGCTTTCATTCCTCCTCCCTTCAGCGGTGGAAGTACCTCGAAAGAAATCAATGTTTTTCCATCCGCTTTTTCAAAATATTCGGTGACTTTCATTTATTAAAATTAAGAACAGCTTGTAATTGTAATTACCGTGGTTTTATTTGGAAGGACAAAGATACGAAAGTCAAAGGAATGATTTAACGGTACGCCTGATATGCTGTCAGTGTTTAGTCAAAGTTAACTACCTTTGGTTTCTGGAGTAATGGTAAACAATTCAGCTTTATGATTCAGGTTTTCGGCATTCGTCATCATGGTCCCGGCTCGGCACGCCGACTACTACACGCACTGGAGGCGATGCAACCGGATATTTTATTAGTAGAAGCACCCGCCGACGCGGAAGGACTACTGGAAAATATGTCGCTGCCAGATTTGATTCCCCCCGTGGCCATGCTACTCTACGACAAAAAGGATTTATCAAAAGCCAGTTATTTTCCCTTTGCGGAATTTTCCCCCGAATGGCAGGCCATAAAATATGCGCTGAATAAAAATATTCCGGTCAGATTTATGGATTTGCCGCAGGGCATGGTCTTCGCAAACAGAGCGAAAGAAAAAGTCCAGCCAGCCATTCAGAATGCTAAAAATAATCCAGACCAGCCTTTACCAAAATACGTCACCGATCCACTTACTTTTCTCGCAGAAACCGCCGGATACAGTGACAGCGAACGCTGGTGGGAAGCAACTTTCGAAGAACAATTCGAGGATACGGAAATTTTTCCCGCCCTGCTGGAGTTGATGACGGGCCTGCGCGAAGCAAGTCAGGATTATACCACCCCCAACACCTTGCTGCGGGAGGCCTGGATGCGAAAGACGATGCGTACTGCCCTCAAAGACGGAGCCGAACGGATCGCCGTGGTCTGTGGTGCCTGGCACGCCCCGCCATTGCACGAACTGGACCAGTACAAAGCGGCGGACGACAGCCGTCTGCTCAAGGGATTGAAAAAAACAAATGTTACCGGCACGTGGATTCCGTGGACGTACAGCCGGCTGGCCACGCAGCGGGGTTACGGAGCGGGTGTCACCGCACCGGGCTGGTATCAACTTTTATTCCGGGCACCCGACGAAGCCGTCCTGCAGTGGATGAGTAAACTGGCCCGTTTGTTCCGGGCGGAAGATATGGATGGTTCGCCCGCACACGCGATCGAAGCGGTTAACCTGGCTGAAACGCTGGCAGCAGTCAGTGAACAGCATATTGTGGGAATTGCGGAGCTACGGGCGGCGGCGATTGCTATTTTTTGTAATGGAGATGAAGCCCAGCTGGCGCTGGTGGAAGATAAAATAATCATCGGTGAAAAAATGGGTCGTGTTCCGGCGAGTATTCCCAAGATTCCTTTACAAATTGATCTGGAAAAAACAGTTCGCTCGGTTCGTTTTTCAAAAATCTGGATGGTAATGTCCAGTCAGGAAAAAATACTGGATTTACGGAAGCCTACCCAACTAAAAGCCAGTCATTTGTTGCATCGAATGCTGATTCTCGATATTCCCTGGGGGCAACTGACTAAAATTACGAAAGGAAGTAATGCCGGAGCGTTTAGTGAAAACTGGAAACTGGAATGGCAACCGGAATTTTTACTAAAAATAATCGAAGCGGGTATGTGGGGAAATACGGTTTCCGTGGCAGCTGCGAATAAGGTCCGTCACGAGATGGAACAGCTAAAGGTGCTGTCCGAACTGACCCAGCTCATCGAAGCGGTTTTTAACGCAGACTTACCGGAGATAGTGACGGAGTTGATTAAAAAAATCAGCAATATTTCCGTGGACATCTATGATGTTGCCCAATTGATGGACGCCCTGACGCCACTGGTAAATGCAGCCCGTTACGGAAGCACCCGGGGTCTGGATACCGCTGATTTGAATTTATTGATTGAGCAATTTGTGCCACGTATCACGATCGCACTGCCGGGAGAATGTAAAAATCTGGACGACGCAGCGACGGCGATTATGTTTAAGCGAATTAACGCGACCAACCGGAATCTTTTTATTGTTAACGACCCGTCGCTGATTAATTTATGGCTGACCGCCCTGTTGACCATTCAGCAGGATACGCAGACGGCGCCCTTGTTACAGGGAGCGATTACCCGAATTTTGCTGGATAAAGAAATACTGGATATCGAGACGGTTGGTGACTGGTTGAACTACACGTTGTCCGCCGGGCAGTCCCGCGAAAACGCAGCGGCGGCGCTGGAAGGATTTTGTTATGGCAGCGGATTGTTGTTAATTCACAATCCCCGTTTGTGGCAGATTATTGATGATTGGATTGATGCGATTCCGATGGAGGTCTTTATGGAATTATTGCCGCTGTTACGCCGTACTTTTTCTGTTTTTAGTGATCCGGAACGACGGAAAATGATGGCACTGGCGAAGGACGGTGCAGCGGTAACCGTAGATAATGATGTGGATACCGACCGGATTGAGGAAAAGCGGGCGGCGTTGGTCTTGGGAACGGTGAGGCGGTTGTTGGGATGAGAGAGTGTCTTTCAAAATAATCGACCTTGAATTTCCGGCTTGGGATGAAATGTTCCAATTATTAGGAATGGGTTTGGTGCCATAAAATGATATCGTCTAGTAGTGCCTAGAAAGAAGTACAAATCTTTAGTTTTAGCAAAGTCATCAAAGTATTTTTTCCTTACATCATTACATGCCTTTAACTCATCACCGTTATGATGTTTTAAAACATTCCAATATAACTGACAAATTTCCCAATCTTCAATCATTAGCGTTGATTCTTTCCCATTTTCATCTATAAAGCGGTAGGAAAATTTATAAGGAACTTTCATCACAACCTTAAACGGATTTTCGGCATTTTCAAAAAGCTGAACTTGTTTAGCTTTTGCTACTAAGTTAGCTAATTTTTTAGGGTCCCAATTTCTAGCAACTTTCTCAATCTTAAAATCCAAAATTTCAGTAGGCTTAAATGTCGCCAAAGAAGTACATACTTTTTTGTCTTTTGCTTCTGCGATTAGTTTACTTAAATCTGTATAAACATTTGCTAATGCATACCTTTTTCTTTCAATCCACAATCTATTTCTTCCGGTAGAAATAACATTACCAGGTATTATTTTTTCGTAATCAAAAGGTCTAAAGGATTCAGGCCTTGGATCTGTTTTATTCTTAATCAAATCTAATTCAATCCATTGGTATTTAGAATACCTTGAATCATAATCAAGTTTTCTAAAAGGAATGGGATAAATTCTAACCCAAGTACCATTCTCTCTAAATCCTGCAGTGCAAACTAGTTCATCGTACTTACTAGATAAAGTCGGATATGTTTTAACTGTGATTAGTATTCGTTCTTTAGTCATAAGATCATATGTGAATCAGTTTAAAAATATTAGAATTTTTTAACATATTAATAGCTAAATGCTTCCTATGACATTGATGTATATTCGCCTCAAAACAAGTAATAGCTATTCGATCATTAGCAGAAAGCAATTTTTTAATTTTTTCAACGCCTTCAGACGGTTTATCTTCTGACAAAGTGTAATTATAATTTTCAAAAAGAATATCATAATCCTTTTGTGTATTTAATTCTTTCCTTTTACTACTAGCAATCCCAACTTCAGGAACATGGACATACTCTATTCCTAATCCTTCGCATGCTTTACGAAGTTGGTTTTTAGAAAATCCATATTTCATACTCAAGGGATTCCGTCTTACATCACATAAAACCTTAATATCATTTTGAATTAAGCGATTTAAATAATTCTCTTGTGATATTCCTTCATATCCAATTGTGTAAAGTGCTTTTAATTTATTGACTGGGCGTTGTTGATAAACTTGTTCCAATTCTTCCGCTGTTAATAGTTCTTCTGCAATTGTACTCTTAATTGCATAATAGGGATATTTCCTATATGTGTATTTAATTAAATCTTCGGGAGAATAATCTGAAAAATTACTTTTTAAATAATTTAAAAGTAACTGGTCTCTTTTCTTTAAGGTTGGATAATATTTATTCATATCTTTTTTTATCCAAAATGATTCTAGATCAGATTTATCTTCATGGATTTGATCATACTTAATCATTGTTCTAATATCAGCATAAGATTGAAAAGAAAAACAACCAAATTTATACGGAACAAATTCAAAAGAAGGCTTCTCTTGAGCTTTAGATAGTATAAACAACAATTTTTGAAAGACTGTCCTGTTCAATTTACCTTCAAAAGTTTCTAACAAACCTAATATTACCTTTCTTCTATAATACATAATCACACAAATATAAAACAAATTATTTAATAAACATAATTTTAACAAAAAAAATATTAAACACTTAACTATGCTTCCCTACCCCACCACTTCCCGAAACGCCTCCCACACGCCACCCTCGGGAATCGGCGCTTGCAAGCTTACACGCTCATTCGTCACGGGATGATCAAAAGCCATCTTCCAGCTATGCAGCTGAATAGAACGATCCTTGTTGCCACGGCGGGCACCGTATTTTACATCGCCTTTGATCGGTGATCCAATCGCTGCGAGTTGTGCCCGAATCTGGTGCTGCCTTCCGGTCAGGAGTTTTATTTCGAGGAGATGATAATTATCGCTGGAGGCGAGTAGCCGATAAGTCAGGCGGGCTTCTTTTGTGTTTTTGCCCGGCTCATCCGAAGCTATCGATTTATTATTTTTTTGTACGTAAATGTGGTGGGTCAATTCGCCGGACGATGGAGTCGGTAGTTTTTTAACCACCGCCAGATAAGTCTTATCGATGGTGCGTTTTTTGAACTGCTCACTCAGCGCCGCCAGGCACTTTTTATTTTTAGCCAACAATACAATCCCGCTGGCGGGGCGATCAATACGGTGGATGGCGAAGACCGGAATTTTAGCATAGATGCCCGCCAAATCTGTCAGCGACTTATCTCCCGTTTTGTCCGGCTGGACCGGAATACCTCCCGGCTTATTGAATGCGATGAGTTGTTTATTTTTATAAATAATCTGATCAGAAATCTGCATAGGTCCGGGGGCTTTTATAGAAGCTGTTTAAAAATGAAGATAAAATGGACGAATGCCACTATTTAAAATTTCCACGTAAGCAGACCATTATTAATTCTTCATTCAAGAATTATTACATTACCATTCTAATAATCATCAATCATCCACCTCTTCGTAATCGGTAAATTCTTCGCTATCCGGCTCCTGGGGAATCTCTTCCTCCTTTGCCTCCTTCAACTGACGGGGAACATACCAGAAACGATACCCAAGAAAGCCAATTACCAACCAAAAAATTAATTTCATCGCGTGGGTTTTTAACAAAAATAAACTTTTGCCACCAATTTATCCGAACCATCTACTATTTGCGGTGTAATGAACAAATATAGACCGTGATCATATACGAACATCCTTTTATTCAATTTGGGTATTTTTCTTACCTTTGCCCCTTAATTTCGGTTATGGGGGAATCGTAATTTCCTCCGATAATTTTAATATACAATCAATGAATTACAAAAAAATTAATAATATCACCGGCTGGGCGGTTTTTACCATTGCGCTGGTCGTCTATTATTTTTCCGCCGAACGGGTAGGCAGTCTCTGGGATTGTGGTGAATTTATCACCGGAGCCTACAAATTACAGGTAGTTCACCCACCGGGCGCCCCCATATTTCTCTTAATCGGCCGGATGTTTACTTTTATAGCCGAGATTTTTTCCAGTAACCCGGAAGATATTTCCTTCGCCGTAAATATGCTCTCTGGAATTTGTAGTGCTTTTGCCGCTACTTTTGTGTGCTGGGTGACCACTATTCTGGGTAAACTGGCCCTCGTGGGCAGAAACGAAGATCCCACGAACGGAGAAACCATCGCACTGATGGGTGCCGGTGCCGTGGCAGGTTTAACCACCGCTTTTTGTACTTCTATCTGGTTTTCGGCGGTGGAAGGAGAGGTATACGCAATGTCTACTTTCTTCACAGCCCTTACCTTATGGGCCGCCATCAAATGGTACAGTTTGCCCAACGAAGCGCAACACGACCGCTGGCTCGTATTTTCCGTCTACGCTGCCGGACTTTCTATGGGAGTTCACCTGTTGAGTTTGTTGACCTTTCCAGCGTTGGCGTTATTTTACTATTTTAAAAAATATAAAAATCACAACCTGTTAGGCATGATTGCCTCTGCGGCTATCGGAATCGTATTCGTAGCAGCTATTCAGACTTTTGTTATTACGGGTATTCCAAAATTATGGAGTATCCTCGACTTAATGATGGTGAATGGTCTGGGAATGCCGGTACACACTGGATTAATTCCGCTGATCTTAATTCTGTTCGGAGTTATTTTTGGTGGATTGAAATATGCTCATAAAAAACAAAATGGTTTGTTACAGCAACTCTTCGTTGCTTTTGCGCTGGTCGTCATGGCTTTTTCTACCATCGGAATCGTCGTTGTTCGTGCCAACGCAAATACCCCGATTAACATGAACGATCCAAGCGACGCGATGCGCTTGCTACCCTACCTGAACCGGGAACAATACGGAGAAAGACCATTACTGAAAGGTCCGCACTTTAACGCTCCCGTCACCGAAGTCGAAACCGAAGACCGACTCGGACTGGTGAACGGACGCTACGAAAACGTTGATCTGAAAGCTTCTTATAAATATAATAGCCGTGACGAAATGCTGTTCCCCAGAATGGGACATCAGGACGAAGCCAGAAAAGAACTGTACAAACGGTGGATGAATGGGAAGAAATCCAACCCAACAATGGGCGACAATATTGCCTTTTTCTTCCGCTACCAGGTACGCTGGATGTACTGGCGGTACTTTATGTGGAATTTTTCCGGGCGGCAAAACGGTGAACAGGGTTTTTACGACTGGGATAAAAAAAGTGGAAACTGGATTACCGGAATTAATTTTATTGATACCAATATATTAGGTTTACCTACGACCGATGAGATGCCCGAATCTATGGGTAGTTCCAATGAAGGACGGAATGCGTATTATATGTTACCGTTTCTCTTTGGTTTATTAGGAATGTTTTTTCACGCGAAAAATCGAGATAAAGATTTTCTGGCGCTGCTCACATTGTTTATTATCACGGGGCTTGGTATTATCGTTTATTCCAACCAACCTCCGAACGAACCCAGGGAACGGGATTACGTTCTCGTAGGATCATTTTTCACCTACGCTATCTGGATCGGAATGGGTGTGCTGGCTTTGTTTAGTATTCTACGGGACAGAATGTCACAGACGGCCGCGGCGGGTGTTGCCAGTGCGGTGATTATGATCGCTCCACTGCTGATGGGTTTCCAGAACTTTGACGATCATTCGCGTAAACACCATACGGCGAGCCGGGATTATGCAAGTAATTTCCTTAATTCCTGCGAACCCAATTCCATCATTTTTACCTACGGAGATAACGATACGTATCCGCTCTGGTACGCTCAGGAAGTAGAAGGCATCCGTACGGATGTCCGGGTAGTCAACCTGAGTTTGATTGCGGTGGACTGGTATATCGACCAGTTACGTCGTAAAATAAATGATTCTCCAGCCATTGATATGACTATTCCGTCGGAAGCCTACCGGGGCAAAAAACGCCAACAATTGTTTTTCATCTCAGCGGAAAACCCGGAAATGCCACTCAGAAAAGCGGTTGAATTTATGGGAAATGAGAATCCACGTCCCGTACGGGATCGAACGCTGGAGAGTTTTGCACCGACCAGAAAATATTTTATTCCGGTTAATAAGCAACAGGTAGTTGCTAACGGAACGGTCAAGCCGGAACTCGCCGACCAAATTGCTAACCGGGTCGACTTCACCTTTCCAAGAAGCAATTATATTCAAAAAGGAGAATTGGCTTTACTGGATATTATTGCGGCTAACGCCTTCAAACGTCCGGTCTACTTTGCGGTTACCTGCCGGCCTTCTTCCCTTTTAGGCCTCGGTAATTATCTGCAACTCGAAGGACTGTCATTGCGACTCGTGCCGATCAAATCGGAAGGAGATCCGCGGTACGGAATGGTCGGAAAAGGCCGGGTTAACACCGATGCGTTTTACAAGCATTTTACGGAAGACTTCCGTTTTGGAAATTTTGACAAGATGGATTTATTCGTGGATCGCAGCTACGGCCCGAGTGTACAGACCATGCAGGTAGGAGTGATGCGTGCCAGTGAAGCAATGATCAACAATGGCCAAAAGCAACAAGCAGTACAACTGATAGATACGTACTTTAAGAAATTCCCGCACATGAATTTCACATTTGATCGCTACACTATGTTTATGTTGCAAAATATGATTCAGGCGGGTGGATACCAACAGGCAAAACCTTACCTCGAAACACTGGCCAACGAAACCGCCGAGCGACTCAACTACTATATGTTCAGCATGGATCCGGAGACGTTGCGAAAAGGGTTTAGTGATGATTTTGGTACTTACCGGGCGTTGATGGACGAGCTGAAACGAATCGTGGCCAGTCAGAAAGATCAGGCACTGATAGATAAATTTGACAACATGTTTAATAAATTTGCTGGTAGTAAAATGCCTAATTAATGAAAGAAAAATCAATTGTGATCGGTGGAGACCACGCTGGTTTTGCGTACAAAGCCAGTATTATTAAAATGCTGGAAGAGATGGGATATACGGTCAAAGACATGGGGACCCATTCCACGGATTCGGTAGATTATCCGGATTACGCGCATCCGCTGGCCAGATGGATTGAGGAAGGAAAAGCGCCTTTTGGTATTACGCTTTGCGGCAGCGGTAATGGAATTGCCATTGCTGCTAACAAACACAAAGGCATCCGGGCGGCCCTCTGCTGGACGGAAGAGCTGGCCGCACTGGCGCGCAAACACAACGATGCGAATGTGCTTTCTATTCCTGCCCGTTTCGTTACCAAACAATTGGCACTAAGAATGGTAAAAACTTTTTTAGCTACCGATTTTGAAGGTGGCAGACACGCGCGACGGGTTAGCAAAATTCCGGTTTAAAATCTATAACTCATCTCTATTATCGAAGAAGTTGTTTAAAAACTCCAAAAAGGCTTCCGTCAGGATCTTTTTCTGTCTCTCTTCCCCTTTTTTATCGCCCGTAGCGCGGCTACGCACCTGCCTGCGTACCTTGCTTGGTAGGCAGGCTCTAAAAAGAGGGTCGATTGACAAAAAAATCTTCCTGCCTCAGCTTCTTTTGGAATTCTTAAACAACCTCGAAGTTTCAGAGCAACTTCATCGTTCAATTTTACGTTTCAAATAAATAACTTTTCCATCAGCATATTTTCCTGACACACGATGATCAGGAAAATATTCTTCTTTATTGGTATCTTTACTAATACTAAAGTCAGGTTACTATCTGCTCATTTTCAAAAATCAAAATAATGAAACGCTTACTACTTCCTTTTCTAATAATTATGTCCGGATTGAATTTTCTCCCGGCCCAGAACCAGGTAATTACCACGGACGATAAAAAACTCAGTATGGTCGAAGAACTGGCCGCTACGATTACGAAGGAAGATATGCGTCGCCACCTTACGATTATCGCCTCGGACGAATTTGAAGGACGAGAAACGGGTACCCCCGGTAATGATCTGGCCGCTCAGTATCTGGCCAATCAATTCATCGGAATGGGACTGCCAAAAATTGGTGACGATAATTCTTATTTTCAGAATGTCATTTTTACGTGGAACTCCTGGCGGGATTTAAAAATGAATATCAACGGACAGTCCTACCGGCACAAAAAAGATTTTATCAGTTTTCCTACCCGGAACAGTGATCTGCCAAATCTGACAACCGACGAAATTTTATTTTTAGGTTATGGAATCGACGACGAGCGGTACAGCGATTATAAAGGAGTTGACGTTACCGGAAAGGTTTTATTAATTTATAACAATGAACCGCTAAAAAAGAATGGTAAATCCCGGATTACTGGCTCAAAAGAATTATCGGAATGGTCCACCGATTGGTCCAAAAAATTACGAACAGCCCACCAGAAAGGCGCAAAAGCGGTTTTGATTATTGATCACGAAATTAAAAAGATGCTGACCGAATCGCTCAAATTTCTGATTGGTTCACAGATTACTTTAGGTCAAATGGATGATCCAAAAACCAATTTTGCCAATAGTGCTTTTATCTCGACGGATATGGCCAGAGAAATTATGGGAGATCGTTATAAGAAAGTAATTAAAGCACGTAAAAAAATTCAGAAAAGAGGAAAAGCAAAAAACGTTTCGTTACCTGTAAAGTTAGTGCTCAATCAGGGAAAAGACGAAAGAAAATTAATTGGTCGTAACGTACTCGGCTACATCGAAGGTAGTGATCCCGTATTAAAAAAAGAGATTGTGGTCGTTTCTGCGCATTACGATCACCTGGGCAAACAGGGTCCGGTTATTTACAACGGTGCGGATGATAATGGTTCCGGAACGACCACGGTCCTGGAAGTCGCCGAGGCTATGTCTATAGCCAAAAGAAATGGGCAAGGGCCCAAACGAAGCGTACTGTTTTTGATGATGACGGGAGAAGAAAAGGGATTATTGGGTTCCAAATACTACGCAGAACGTCCGATTTTCCCATTGGAAAATACCATTGCCGACGTGAACGTGGACATGGTAGGCCGCGTGGATGACCGCTACAAAGAGGCTCCCAACTATATTTATGTGATCGGTTCTGACCGGCTCAGTTCTGAGCTGCACGAAATCAACGAGCAGATGAACGAACGATACACCAACCTGAAACTCGATTATACGTACAATGCCGAAGATGATCCGAACCGCTATTACTACCGGTCTGATCATTATAACTTTGCGGAAAAGGGCATTCCGGCTATTTTTTATTTCAATGGTACACACGACGATTATCACCGACCGAGCGATACGGTGGATAAAATTAATTTTGATAAAATGGAAACGATCGGAAGATTGGTTTTTTATACGGCCTGGGAACTAGCGAATCGGGCGAAGCGGATTGAGGTGGATGTGGTGGATTAGTTTGTTGAGGCGCTGCGCTTGTTGAATCGTTGAGGCGCTACGCTTGTTGAATCGTTGAGGCGCTGCGCTTGTTGAATTGTTGAACGGTTTTCCATTGATTATAGCTAAGCAAAAAATCTTAAAATCTCCCCTCGGGGTCGGGGTAAAGTTTTGGGAATTTTTGCTGGGATTTCCTGCTGACAATCTTTTTTAATTTCATCTTCAAAGCAGAAAATAATGCGATCTCTCTGAGATCGACCTGCTATCGTTTCGCCTGTGGCTAACATAATTTGACCGCTCTGCGGTCATTGGTCTTGAGAAAAAGGAATTTGATACCGATTTATTACTTCTGATTTAGCGAAAAAATGACGGGTTTCATTTAACAAAATCTCAAAATAAACCATCAGAAAAGCGCAGCCATTTTTTCAATAAAGAGAACCTCAAACGCAAAAAACCTGTTTCGGCTAAAAGCCAAAACAGGTTTCTTATTTAAAAAAAATTAAGGTGAGTTAGGACCAATTTTACCCCCCAATAAAGTGGTCCCACTCACCCATTAGCACCATTGCTGGCACTAAAGATCTTTGTATATTTCCCTATATCATTACCAGTACTAATCATCACATTGCACTCGGGGGGAACTCAGGGGGGAGGTTCTACAAAAGATCTGTTCTTCAATATTTTTTAAGAATTTTTTATTAAAAAAGTGAGCGATGGGACCAACTTTACCCCCCAATAAACTGGTCCCACTCACCTTTTAAGATCACAAGTGACCCTAATTCTTAAATATCTTTCCGGTTGAATAATAAATATTTTTTCATTTCTAACCTCCCAGCCTCCTAAAGGAGTAGCTGCAAACGCGCAATATCTATTAGTCAATCTTTCCGGCTCTTTAGCCGACGATAATGTTATTTTTTTATTTGGAATTTTGAACGATTGGAAAGTCATTTAGTTTTCTCAGTTCCGCTCTGTTTCCTTCTTTATAGTTTCAATAACCGTGCCATTAGGCGAAATCCATTTGGCTTGTTTTTGCCACTGATTCGATATTCATAATAGCATCTCCGGAACGCTTTTTTTCTACTAAACTGGCATAAGCTTTCTTATACTCGTTATAATCCGCATAATCATTGTACGGAAGCATCGTTCCACCATTTAACTTAATCATGATCCGAAAATACAATTGCTCTTCTTTGTAAAAAAAGCGGGTAATCAAATCGTCGATTTTCTGGTTTAAAGTTTCAAATTTATTCATGGTAGTAATCTTTTAAATTAAGTTATCGTTGTATGGTTAAGGTATTTGCAATAGGTGTGCCAACTACGAACAATATTTGATTTTTTATAAAATAAAATCGTGACAGAATTTCCAGTTAAGGGGTGTTCTGTCTGCCCAAGTTGCCGCTTATTGAAGGTATCTTAGTGTAAAAACCGTCAATTTGGCACAAAATAGATGATGGTACAGGCTTTGACTATTATTATATCGTACTTTTTATGCCTGGCATTAAGTCCGTCGTTGTTTTTTAAAAAGGACCAATCCTTTGTAAGTTCAACGTATCCTTATTTTTTTAACCAAATCAATTTACTATGACAAAAGGTAAAATTTCCGTACAAACGGAAAATATATTCCCCATTATTAAAAAATTCCTCTACTCTGATCAGGAAATCTTCCTCCGAGAATTGATCGCCAACGCGGTTGATGCGACTTCGAAACTCAAAACTATGGCCGGCAGAGATGAGGTCAAAGGCGAAATCGGAGACACAACTATTGAAATCATTCTGGACAAACCCGGCAAAAAAATTACCATCCGGGACAAGGGTATCGGAATGACGGAAAAAGAGGTAGAAAAATACCTGAATCAGGTCGCTTTTTCCAGCGCAGAAGATTTTATTAAAAAGTATAAAGACGAAGCGAGCATCATCGGACATTTCGGTCTGGGATTTTATTCTGCTTTTATGGTAGCAGACAAAGTAGAGGTGGTCACCAAGTCTTACAAAAAGAGCAGTGCCGTACGCTGGATTTGTGATGGTGATCCGGAATACCAAATTGAAAAGGCGGAAACCAAGCCGCGTGGTACCGACGTGATTCTGCACATCAGCGACGATGCGACCGAATTTCTGGAAGAAGGCCGAATTGAGACACTACTAAATAAGTATTGTAAATTTTTACCGATAGAAATTAAGTTCGGTACGAAAACGGAAACTTCTTTTGAAGGCGAAGGTGATGATCAGAAAGAAATCAAAACGGAAGTTGACAATATTATCAACAACCCGAGTCCGGCGTGGAAGAAAAGTCCCCGTAATCTGAAGGACGAAGATTATAAGTCTTTCTATAACGAACTGTATCCGTACAGCAAGCCCCCACTCTTCTGGATTCATCTGAATATCGATTTTCCATTTAATCTGACGGGGATTTTATATTTCCCGAAGTTGAATAATAATTTTGAAGTTTCTAAAAATAAAATTCAGCTTTATTCTAATCAGGTATTTGTTACCGACGACGTAAAAGAAATTGTACCCGAGTTTTTAACGATGTTGCACGGGGTAATTGATTCGCCGGATATTCCGTTGAACGTTTCTCGTAGTTACCTGCAAAGTGATTCTAACGTAAAAAAGATCACCGGATATATTACCAAAAAGGTAGCGGAAAAACTGGCCAGTTTATTTAAAAAGGACCGCGAGGATTTTGAAAGCAAATGGTCAGACCTCGGTATTTTCGTTAAATACGGAATGATCTCCGAAGAGAAATTTTACGACAAGGCCCAGAAATTTGCGTTACTGGAAACAGTAGACGGTGAATTTTTTACCATCGAAGAATACAAAGAAAAAATCAAAGCCACGCAGACGGATAAGCACGGAAAGCTGATTATGATTTATACGAATAATCCGACGGAACACGACAGCTTTATTCAGGCGGCGAAGAATCGTAGTTATCAAATACTGAAATTTGATACCGTGATTGATAACCACTTTATGCAGCAACTGGAACAAAAACTGGGCGACGTAACGTTTGTGCGTGTGGACTCGGATATCGTGGACAATCTGGTGCAGACGGATGAGGTAAAAGAATCGGTGCTGAGTGAAACACAGCAGGAGAAAATCAAGGAGTTATTCACCACGGAAGTTGGAACGACGGGTGGCAGCGTGGATATGAAGGCGATGTCTCCCGAAGATTTGCCGGTGGTAATTACGCGTCCGGAATTTATGCGCCGGATGATGGAGATGCAGAAAATGCAAGGTATGGATACAGGTGCTTTTCCGGAACACTATAATGTAGTGGTGAATACGAATCACGATCTGATTGCCAACAAGTTGGTGGGTATGAAAAAAGCGGAAAAGAAAACGGCATTTGTAAAGCACCTTTATAATCTGGCCTTGCTGAATCAGGGTATGCTGAAAGGCGCGGATCTGACGAAGTTTATTAACAGTAGTATTGACTTTTTGAAGTAGGTTCGTTACTGTTGGGATGTCGTATCTGGACGAGGACGTCCAAACTAGCGAATATAGTAAATCCCGGATGCGTTGATGCGTGTTCGGGATTTTTTTGGGTAGGAATGATAATTATATAAGTTGCCAAATATTGAAATATATCGGAGGTCGTATCCAGGCCTAGGAAGTGTAAGCTAACAGGTCACTAATCAACTAAGATGTACAGAATTCTGAATACTTGGCGCATGTTCTCAGACAAATTAGCTACTATTTAAAGATCAACAAAAGAATAACCTATAGCATTTGACTGTTTCTTTTATTTATTCCGAGTTGTTAATTCCAAAAAAATAGTGGATATTTATTAGTAAAGAATGTCCACTAAATAAAAAGTAGCCATATTGATAATTAAATAATCAAATTATGACCTATCATATAAATGTAAGGAAAACAAATATCAAAGAATTTTTACAAATTATAGCTTCTTTAAAAAGCTTAGGAGTTATTGAGTCTTTTAAATCCACAAAAGATCTTGTTCGGGAAGGAGACTCCTTAGACGAAGAAACGTTTTTAAACATCCTTGAAAATTCAAAGAAAGAAATTAAAGACGGCAAATCATTTACAATGGACGAAGTTAAAAGCCAGATCACAAGTTGGAAGAAAAAATAAAAATAATCTGGTCCTTTTCAGCATTGGAAATGTTAGCGGAAGTTCATGAATATATCAGTGAAAAAAGTGAGCAAGCTGCAGATGATTATATAGACGGAGTTTATGAATCTACACTCAAGCTAGAAAGAAATCCTTCTAATTTATCAGATTTAGTAAAGTAACAAAAAAAGCAAACACAAAATCTCGGATGCGTTGAGGCGTGTTCGGGATTTTTTTGATAAAAATGAGTTGTACTGCCAACTATCAGCTATCCTTTGATCAAAAACATTGACGCCCGGTATATTTTCAAACAGCTTCTAATCATCGCTGGTTGTTACTTAATCCGTATCCGACGTCCAAAGGGTAATTCAAATCACTAAAAAAATAAAATTAATCATGAAAAAGTTTCTTTCTTTGTTTTTAACAATTTCCTTCGTTGCCATGACACAATCCTGTGGTGTCAATAAAGGATTAGCGGGTCTTTCCCCTGCTCAGGCGCTGACGGCCGTACAATCCTTGTTGGGTAATTCTACCCAGAGTGCCTTGAATGGTTTTACGGGGAATGTACTGGGAAATGCGGTTATGCAAAAAGCGTTGCCAAGCGGACTTTCCAACATTACCAGCTTACTTGGTAACACACCTAAGGGAACCAAAGCCCTCGGCTTATTGAATAGTGCGATTACTTCGGCGGTACCGAATGTAGCTTCTTCCGTGTTGGGTGATGCGACCAAAGGAATTGCTGCGTCGAATGCTTTGAGCCTGCTGAAAGGCGGCGATACGGGAGCGACCGACTTCCTGAAAAATGCAGTGGGTCAAAAATTATCGGCGGCTTTATTGCCAGCGATTACAAAAAATCTGACGGCCAACGGCGGACTTAGTGCCATTACTTCTGCGTTGGGAGGTCAGGCTTCCAGTTTACTTGGAGCCGGAAAGCCGGGAATCGCAGACCTCGCAACGACGGGTGCGGTAGATGGTCTTTTCAGCATGATGGGCAATGCCGAAAAAGCGGAACGCGAAAACCCAACGGATCCGGTATTGAAAGATATTTTTGGGAAATAAGGTTTCTGGACGAGGACGTCCAAACCAACATGAATGCTGCTGGTTGCTGGCGTCACTTGGACGTGATCGTGGAAGGCGGTAGCGAATAGAAAAACAAATAAAAATTACTTAAATATTTTTTATTTGTTTAGTAATAAAATTATTGGGAAATCCCGGATGCTTTCAGGAGTGTTCGGGATTTTTTTTGTGACAAAGTCCAACTACATTTATGCGAATTTTTGTTCTATTTCAAACGCGACCACATTTAAGATTACTTATTTTGCAGCTTCAAAACAATACGTGTTAAGCGCATTCTGTATAATAATGTATCCATTTTTTTCATCTTCAAGGTCAGCACAATACACGGTACCTACATTCCAATATGTATTAGATGTTTCCTGGTATCGATCAGGATCAAGTTTCCATAGTGTTTGACCAGTTTGTATATCCACCGCATGAAAATATTTTGAACTACCACCTACAAAGTAAACAACCCCATTGAGGATTCGATCATGGATATAACTGCTTGTCCCTGCACCTTCTCCAGTCCAGATAGTTTGACCGGTCTCGGGGTTAATACCAAACAACACTCCATTCTCACAATTTGCAACAAGGATTCCATCGCTAATTTCATAACCAGAAAACGTAAATTTATGATCAAATTCTTTAGACCATATTTCCTGACCGGTCAGGTAATTATAACAAAATAATTTGGTTCTAATATTAGATATTATAGTATTATCATTTTTTACTAAAGGGTTTTCGATATTACCCCAAGCGTGTTGCTCTCCCAGCACTACATTATTATAGACCCATTCTTTTTCGTCCAAATTGTATAATCCCATATAAGATTGTACAATCCACTGTGGAGGAAATATTTGCTGCCATCCAACTACTAAATGAGGTTGACCATCTATAACTACCGGCAATGAAGTTGTAATTGAGGTAGCTCTTCCATCAGCAAATACTTTTGTGGTATCTACATCAGGAAGAAGGGTAAGGGTAGGTGATGGTTCGTAAAAATCACCCGTGAATACTCCTGTCACTTTTAATCCGGGTAAAGAATCTGTCTCAAGTCCATTCCAATAAATGGTACCATTCAAGTCATTTCTGTAAATAGTAACAAAAGTATCTGTTTCATATTTTTGAACCGTTGTCCCGTTTCTTATATCTACCCAGTAAGCTTTGTTTCCTGTTTTCCAGTGAAGTATCCCATCCTCTTCAAAAATATATCTCCCATTTATTGCCTCCTGCTCAGGATAGAAAAAGTCACCCCACTCCCAAATCAATTCTCCAGATGAAATATCGAACCCACGCAAAGTCATTTTTCCTTCCAGGTTACTAAATGGCACGACGGCAATATTACCAAATATCCAATTTCCACCAGTAGACGAAGAATAATCTAACCACCGACCGCTCTCTGTATGAGTGTTGATCCAGATAGGAGGAAGAAATTCAATTTGGCCTCTTGAATTTTTTGCAGTTGAATCACTTTCATCTGTCTTTCCGCAACTAATTGAAATAAAGAAGAAACACAGAAAAATAAAATAAGGGTACTTCATAACGCTGATTTAATTAGTTTCAAAAAAAGAACCTGGCCTGCCTAAAACTTGTCTTATGTTTTCCTCTACATTGACGTGTATGACTTCCTCTGCATGATTAGCCTAACCTACTTTAAATATATCTTAATCAGTAACCGCCCTCTTTTGTGAATCTTCGGAAATAAAACCGTCTGAAACTCCATTGATTACCTGTATTATGGAATAAGCAATCGGTTCCTCAGTACAATTAAGGTAAGGATTACAATATTCCTGAACACAATCAATCATGTATAGTTGTAAAACTCAATCTTTAGAGCAATCACAAGTACCTTATAAGCTAAAGTTAAACAATACCTTTCGAAAAAATGAAAAAAACAATTAAATTTTTATAATTATGTAAAATATTGTTATACAACTCAAACATTCTTTCACAAAAAAACGGACGCAACTCCCGCTACGTCCGTTTTTCTAACCATAAAGTTAAACCACCTTACTCGACCTTCACCACCTCAATCTTAAAAATCAACACCGAATCTCCCGGAATATTAATTCCTTTCTCGCGAATCGCCAAACGGCCGTACGCCATTTTACTGGGAATCATTAGAACTCCTTTACTCCCTTTTTTAAAATTCACCAGCGCATCTTCCCAGCCGTCAATTACTTTTCTGTGACCCAGGATAAAGGTAAATGGCTCTTTCCGGTCGTAGGAAGAATCAAACTTAGTTCCATCCAGCAAACTACCTTCGTAATGTACCGTTACTTTGTCACCTCTTTTCAGTAAATCGCCTTTTCCTTTTTTATTAATTACGTAACTGACCCCTTTACTGGTTCGCTGTACCCGCATCTTCTGGTCCAGCGCGTAATCATTGATGAGTCTTTTATCTTTTTTGAATTGTTCGGCAACGTGCTTTTCGTATGCTTCTCTTTCTTTTTTCTCGACGCGCATCATGTACTGATCGTACGCTTCAGGACTTAGAATATCCAGAACTTCCAGATCAAATAACAACGGTGTATTCGGTGGAATTTCTCCCAGGCCAGAACTTCCGTACGCCAGTTTGGCCGGTACGAGCAACGTCGCTTTACTACCCACGGGTAATTTCTGAATTCCTTTGTCCCATCCCTGAATCACAATCCGGTATCCCACCCGGAAGACAAAAGGATCTCCGGACGGCGACTGATCAAAAACGGTTCCGTCGAGCATCTTACCGACGTATTTCATCTTGACGTAATCACCAGGCTTTGGTAAAGCACCCGTTCCCTTTTTTTCAAAGGCGTAGAAAATTCCGTTCCCATCGTCTTCAGCATCCAATTGATGATGCGCAATGTAAGAAGGAATATCCAGCGAATCGATCGACGTGGCAAATGATAATAATGGAAAGAAAAGAAAGCAAAGTATTTTAAATAATTTCATGACTGAATAATTAATTGATTGCTATTTACTGCCTTTTACCCTGCTGTTAGGAGGCAAGTACGATAGAGGGAAGCAAATAGCTAGTAGCAAATGGCCAATAGCCTCTCAAACATTACAAAAATGCACATATTACGTGCCATAAGTTCTTCTATTCGGTGGATTAACGTTTTTTTATGAAAAAATGGGTTATTTTGATTAACTTTTTTGCTACATTTTTTTTCTATGATTCTTAGGATCATTTAAAATCTCCTTAAACTTTGGTCGAACTCTTTAAACAATCACCTTTACTCCTTCTGTTTGTCGTCTCCGCCGTGGGCTACCTCGTAGGAAGTATCACCATCCGGGGTAACAAAATGGGTGTCGCCGCCGTACTTTTTGTCGGATTGGCCTTCGGTGCTCTGGACCCCGATATGAGTGTCCCGGAGATTATCGTATCGCTCGGTCTGGTCATTTTTATCTATACCATCGGACTCAGTAGCGGGCCCGGATTCTTTACCATTTTTGAAAAACAGGGATTGCGAAATGTCTTTTTTGTAATCGGGATGCTGACCCTTTCGGCGTCCATTACGGTGGGTTTACATTTTTTATTTGAACTGGACGCCGCCACCTCGGGAGGACTTTTTGCGGGCAGTACCACTAATACTCCTTCGCTGGCCGGGCTACTCGATTTGATTGAAAATTCAAATACAGGCGAAGTTTCGAATCTTAGTGACCACGCCGTAATCGGTTATTCACTCTCCTACCCGATGGGTGTTTTTGGAACGCTGCTGGCTATTTTTTTTATGAGAAAATGGTTGAAAATTGATTTTAAAAAAGAAGCAACGGAACTACAATCCGCCTACCCGATCAGTGAACAACTTGAAAGAGCCACCGTCCGCATTACCAATGCTGATATTGCGGGCAATACGATCAGAGATATTTATAAAAAAATTGACGGACGCCTCGTTTTCGCCCGGATGAATCGAGGCAGTGAAACGTCTATCATCACGTGGGACACCCGCATTGAACTGGACGACCAAATCGTTTTGATTGGCTCACACGATACGATTAACCGGACCATTGAATTGTTAGGCACCCGGACCGAGCACCATCTTTCGGATGACCGGCGAATTTACGATGTTCGCAGGATGTTTGTTTCCAATCCGGATATTGTGGGCCGGAATATTGCTTCGCTCAATCTCAGCGAACGGTTTCCGGTACTCATCACACGGATCAACAGGGGTGATATGGAGTTGCTCGCCAACAGCGAAACGGTACTCGAATTCGGGGATCGGGTCCGGCTGCTGGCCAAGCGGGAAGACATGGCGGAGATCAACGCTTTTTTTGGTAACTCTTACGAAGCGATGAGTCATATCAATTTGTTGTCTTTCGGGCTGGGAATCGCGATGGGATTATTACTGGGCATGATTACTTTTTCTTTACCGGGCGGAATTAATTTTAAATTGGGTGCAGCCGGTGGGGCATTGATTGTGTCTTTGTTATTGAGTAAGTGGCGGAGGACGGGTTCAATTGTGTGGACATTGCCGCACAGTGCCAATTTGACGCTGCGGCAGTTCGGATTGATTTTGTTGCTGGCCGGGATCGGGATTCGGTCGGGCCATACGTTTATGACGACCTTGGCCGGTGGTAGTGGTGGTTTGTTGTTTTTATGCGGTGCGATTATCAGTACGCTGACTGCATTTATTACGCTTTTTGTAGGTTATAAATTATTTAAAATTCCGTTTAGCTTTCTGACAGGTATGGTCTCTAATCAACCGGCCATTCTCGACTACGCACTGGAACAGGCAGGAAATCGGTTGCCGACGATCGGGTATATTCTCATGCTGCCGGTGGCCTTGATTACGAAGATTTTATTTGTGCAGTTATTGTATTTATTTTTGGGGTAATTTTCTGGTGTTTGCTTCTTGCTTCCCTCTATCGTAATAAGAAGAACTTTTCTGGCCTGTTATAAAATGAGAACTTTCTGTTTTCATTAATCGTGGGAAAAACTAAAGAAATATTAATTTTTTTAGAAAATTGATTTTTTTAATTTTTTTTTGTGAAAAAAACATGAGAAACTTTAAGAAAATGCATTGTTGGAATTTAGGGATGGAGATAGTTGGTCTTGTTTATCAACTATTAAAAAAATTACCTGATTCCGAAAAA
>CAKZUV010000276.1 GCA_937921555.1 uncultured Saprospiraceae bacterium | reverse complement strand
TCGGAAAATTCATCAAGTGGGAACAGTTTCGGTCATTAATGGAAGCGATTATATCGAAAGATTGCTGTAAAACTTCGAATTTGATGCAAAAAATGCAAGAGAAAATTTTTAGTCCGCTTAGGGTAGATTAAACACCCTGGCTTCTGGCTATTTGCTCCCTTTAATCGCAATGAAAGAGCGCAAATAGCCAATGGCCAAAAGCAAAAACACCCATATTAATTAGAAGGATATTGTAAATCTATGCTATGCTAATTCTTTTTCAACCTCTGATTCGCATAGATACTATATACTTTACCAAAAAAAAGAGAAGGCAATGATCTGATTAATCATTGCCTTCCGAAATAGTTAATAAATCTGTGAACATTAATTTTACATAAAAACACAAAAATCTTAGCGCTTGTCCAAATTTTCATGATTGTGCGAAATTGAGCAAATTCTGTTTTGAATAAGGCATGAAGGAGTATACTCCTGAACCGCAAGGCGGACGGGCAGGCACAGGCGATGCCTTAGCATCCTGCGCCTGCTTGTGCTAGTAGCACAAAGAGCGAGCGCCAAAAAGGCTTTTTAACCTGCCTTCCTGCGTCGGCAGGCAGGCGAAATTCAGAATAAAATTTGCCAATTGCAGCCAATTAATGGAAGTTTAGACAAGTTCTAAGTTCAATGACTTGTAGTCTAACCGTCCGGTAAATTTTTAATAGCGTCTCACTTCCTATTTTCAATCTCAACTTCAAACTCAATAGTAGCTAGATGAGCCACAACACTTTTTACAGAGAGATAACCCTATCGTAAAAGCATTCCTGCAAAACGACTGAAAAGGTAGCTTGTTAGGAAAATCCGATAGAAGTATTTGATTTTGCGGTTGAAGTTGCGCTTGCGGTTGCGGTTGCAATTTTTTCTTTCTGTTAATTCTTAATCTCTCCCGAAAAAAAGAGGGGCTGCAGTGATGCCCTACAACCCCAATTTACGGAAATCCACCTCCGTGAGCTAAGAAAACTAATTAGATCAAAGTGATGCACTTCCGCCCCTTCTGACAATGACAAACTATGGTTGCCATTCAGTCTAACTCATCGTACTGTTGCAAATTTAATTCTTCGATAATGCTGATTAACTTTTCTGCGTAACGCTTATCCGTGGCATATCCGGCCTTGTATAAACCCTTTGCCCATGCTTTGTAATCAACGGGATCCAACTTAAATAAATGCCGGTAGCGTTTGTTACCGGAGAGCATCTCGCTGTGTGACCGGTAGCTGGCCCAGGCACTTTTGTACTTTCTGAAAAAATCCTTGTGGCTGTCATCCGTAAAATTACTGCAATGTCCTTTTTTACATTTTTTAGAAAAACACTTCATCCCGAAATGATTGTTGTTTTTGGTGGACAACCGGCTTTCACCCGCATTGGTTTCGATCAGTCCCTGTGCTAATTTGATACTGGCCGGAATACCATACTTTTTCATCTCTACCTGCGCTACGTTGACGAAGCGGCTGACGTAAGCACGTTGCTTTTTTAATTTCTTCAGTTCAGCTTTGGTACGGGTGGGAACTGCCTTTGGCGCAGATTCCTGATAGGTCATGTTACTGTAGGTATTGGAAAGATTATCAGAATAGCCCATTTGGTCGGTCGGCTTTTCTTCCAGGTCTTTGACGGAGGTTGACGAAGTTTTTTCGGTCAGGCCACCGGCCAGATGTGATGCCAGGTGACTTGGATTTAATTTGCTGAACCAGGATGATTGACCATCGTCGGTACCGGGATCAGTTTTAGTGGCGGCAGCCGAATGTTGGTTACTCAGGTTAAATTCCAGGTTCAGGTTTTTTTGTTCTAGTAAAAAAATAATCATGGCTAGTAAGATGATTTTAAACCAGTGCTGACTAATCCACTGCTTGGTAAGGATAGATTTCATGATAATCCGATGTTTTAAAGGTCCGACGAAAATTGTTGTTTTACTCATAATATTTAGACAAGTTCTTAGTGTTTCAGAGGATACCGTCGTATCCGGTGCTGTTGTGCGCGACACAAACATAAAACAAAAAATGTTATAATTCAAGTAAAAATGAAACTTTTTGTTTCGTTTGAAATTTTATTCTAAAAATAGAATCATGAAAGTGTACCGGATGAGAAGAAAAATCTGATTATTAGGTAAGATTTTCAATCTTGTTAATATTTATTAATTTTTAATGTAAAATGAAACCTTCTTTCTCTGCATGAAGTATAACCTGGGAAGGTAATCTGATAAATCAGGTTATTTTCCATCCCAACCGATGTAAGAAATATCTGAGGATAGGACTGATCATCCCACTAACCGACCTTGCCAATTGCAGATTACGCTCTGCGATATGGTAACAACTATTAATACTTTTAGCATTGATGTTTGTCAATTATTCTGTGCTTTTCAGAAAGCACTGTAATTTATTGTCTGTCATAAAATCAAACCGGAATTACCCGTTTTGCATAGGATGTACAGGTCATAAATCAATACGATATTATTTTAATTTGATAAGTGTATCAGGGAAGTGATCAGCAATCTGGTCACTTCCACTTTTCAAAATAGGGCAAAGTATTTTCACCATTTATTCTTTGCCAAAGACGCTGTTCTGGGACTAATTTATTGAAATCAGTTCCTTGGAATTTGCCTCCTCCCCGCCGGGAGGAGGTTTTTTTATTATTCAACATTTCTTTATCTGGCAGACGACGAAATAAAAATAAATTTCTACAACTTAACCCGGGCAATAGGTGTTTTAAAATTGATAATAAAACAATGAGAATAGATCAAAAAAATCGCTTGGTGATCGTCTCATAAAACAGCTTCTGTAATAAGTTTTAAATAGCTTCAACATAACCCAGATTAATCAATGGCTGATATTCGTCCAAAAGTATTACTCACCCGTCAACTGCCAGAGGTAGCAATTGAAAAATTAGAGGCAAACGTCGACCTGGAAATTTTTCCGTACGATCGTACGATGACCCCGGAAGAATTAAAAGAAAATATCCAGGATAAAGAAGGCTTGCTCTGCCTGCTGACAGATACCGTTAATGCCGAATTAATGGATGCTGCCCCCAACCTGAAAGTCGTTAGTAATTACGCGGTAGGATATAACAATATTGATATTGCCGCCGCCGCGGAACGGAATATTATCGTCACCAATACGCCTGATGTGCTGACAGAAACGACCGCAGATATGACTTTCGGTCTGATGCTGATGGCAGCCAGAAGGGTACTCGAAGCTGGTGATCTGTTACGGAGTGGAAACTGGAAAGGCTGGAGTCCGATGCAATTTATGGGAATGGATATTCACGGCAGCACTCTGGGTATTATCGGGATGGGCCGTATCGGTAAAGCGTTGACCAGGCGGGCACGGGGATTTAATATGGAAGTCATTTACTGGAATCGTACCCGGCTGACGGTCCGGGAAGAAAAAGAACTGGGACTCCGCTACGTAAAATTTAACGAAGTACTACACCAGGCAGATTTCATCTCGTTGAATGTCTCCTACAATAAAGATACCCATCACCTGATCGACGAGGCCGCACTGCAAAAAATGAAGCAATCTGCCTTCTTCATCAACACCAGCCGCGGAGGAACCATCGACGAAAAGGCACTCATAGAAGCCTTGGAAAACAACAAAATTGCGGGCGCCGGCCTGGATGTCTTTGAAAACGAACCGAATATCAATCCCCGGTTTTATAAATTGAAAAATACCGTCATTCTTCCACACATTGCCAGCGCCTCCGTGGCTACCCGTGAAAAAATGGCGATGGTTGCCACGGACAATCTGCTGGCCGTACTGGCCGGGAAAAAGCCGGCGTATCCGGTGGTATGAAAATTTTCAGAATTTATTTTATAAAATTTTTATCATCATGGCTCAATCTACCGACGCTTGCATAACTATAAAATACAATTACCAAAATAGTACTGCTGTAGAAGAAATCTACGCTTACGATGGTCTACATCATTATGATTACTGGATAACGAATATAGGAATGACCACGATTGCTATTTATGATTTTGAAAAAAACACAAAAACCGGTTATATTAGCTCTCCTTACGGAAAACATAAAACGGTCGGTCCGATTCCGACGACCTCAATGACCAAGAATTACGAGTTGGTCATAGATCGGGAAAAGCGTAAAGAAATATTGGGCTATGATTGTTTTTTTGTGAAAATAACAGACGAGGACCGTAAAAATAAACAACACTACGAACTATACGTAACGGATCAGTTTACCCGGATTCCAATCAAACACAAACTCCAGCGAATATATCCGAAACTCGAATTTCTACCATTAGAGGTAATCGGCAAAACATACACTTGCGAGGCAACAGAAATTTTACGGGAAGTAAATTCTGAACAGTTTGCGGTAAAGGAAGAAGAATACAAACCAGCAGCCGAAAATAATTATGGGATTATTAAAAAAATAACGGGTTATTCTTTCGATGATTTTAAAAAAATGTTGAAATCTGATTGGTAACGGTAACGGTAGAAACAAGGCATGCCTTGTTTCTACCATCACCGTTCTACCATCACCGTTCTACGATTACTATTTACGATTATTTATTCTTTCACCACCTTTCCCCGCATTACCTGGTCACCATTTTTCAAATAATAAAAATAAATGCCATGACTCAGATTTGGTACCATCAGGCGATGAACTCCCGTGCCTTCAAATGTTGATGTCAGCACCAATTGTCCCGTCGCATTAAAGACCTCCACGGAAGTACGACCGGTCAGCGTTCCTAAATCAAAATGTAGTGCCTGTGTAAATGGATTGGGATAAACACTGATCGGTGTATCGAATATCTCTTCCGTTGGCGTCGCCAGTAAAGCCAGTTGAACCGCGGCGAGTGCGTCGATTCTTCCGTGTCCATAAGTATTGTTAGGAGTAGTTGTGCCCGGAGTAACGCCACAATCCTGATCCGTTGTTTTTGCGACCGCAGACTGTTTGATAATTGATTCAATCTGATCAACCTGGCCGGCCAGCGATGGATTGGCAGAAATAATCAAGGCGACCACGCCCGCTACGTGTGGTCCCGCCATGGACGTACCGCTGAAGGTCGCGTAACTGTCTCCCGGTACCGTAGACCGCACCTGCGATCCCGGCGCTGAAATATCCGGTTTCATCCGCATACTTCCGTCCACGAGGACCGGTCCGCGACTACTGAATCCGGAGATCGTATCATTGGAACGGGTAGAACCAACCGTAAAACTATTTTCAAAAATAGCCGCCGGATTCCTGACCGTACTACATTCTGAACCGCTGTTACCCGCAGATACGACGACGACAATTCCGGAAGATTTTACGTTGTTTACCACCATTTCCATCACGCTGAAATTACTGGTATCACAACCTTCGATGGGCGGACAGCCCCAGGAATTGGCAAAAGCGTGCGGTGAAAGTGCAGGATTTGGATTTTCATTGTTTAAATCAGTAGGGGCCATCAGCCATTCGAAGCATTCGATGTACGAAGCGGGCGAACCCCAGCCCCGTTCCATATTCCGGCAGCCGATCCACTTCGCATCGGGCGCAACGCCCACCTCGTTTTCCCCATCTGATCCGACCATTGTTCCCATCGTATGCGTTCCGTGCCTGTTATCGTCACAAGGCTCGGTAACATCCAGTCCGCAAGGATTGTTGGAAGCGTTGCTGGTTGTATCGCCATTCAGCGGATTGATACTGTGAATCGCATCGTGCCAGTTGTAATTATGGTCTACCGAATCGGCATCAACGTACCCACGGTATTTTGTTTGCAACGCCGGGTGCACCCAGTCATATCCCGTATCCTGACCACCAATCACGGCGCCCTGTCCCCGGTATCCCATTTCCCAGACCTGATCGGCGCCGATCATTTGAATGCCCCATTCTATCTCCGTAGGGGTGAGCTGAGCATCGGCTATTTCAGTGGGCGCTTCAATTTGGTAAGGACTGTTGGCGATAATTTTTTCAACGATGGGAAACTGGGCGATGGCCATGAGCTGATCCGTATTTCCGATTGCCTGAATGGCATTGACCACATAAAAAGACCGGAAGGCCATATTTTGCTGATTTAAATAGGCTACCAGTCCCGTTTGTGTTTGGGCAGCGGTAGTTTGCAGCTGTGCTAATACGTAGGTCCCCTTGCTGATTTTTGTGGTTTTGGCGGAAGCCGCACTCAGGTTTGCCTGACTTTTCAGAATGATTATAAAATCAAGGCTGGCGTCTCCGGTGGTAGCTTGTTCCATCAGATTTGGAGAGATTTTTTCTGTCCAGGCGCTGGAATTTTGTGCACAGACACCAAAAGAAAAAGAAAATGTTAAAAAATAAATAAATAAAATTTTACGCATAACAAGCTGATTATAATGTAGTTAAGATGAGTGAAAATGCAATATAAATTTTTATAGTCATAAAAATATATTATTTTTGTATACTTTAGAGTCGGATGTTCGTCATAAATGTACTTTTGATGGTGTCATCATCTGGCTTAGAAAGATCTGGATTGAATAAATAAAATTTAAAAATTCAAAACGAATAGTTATTTAATCCGCGTCCCTTATTTAAACCTACCTACGATCTACTTGACCGATTTTTTCTTATTCGGTAACTACGTGTAAGACGCCGTAATTAGTGACTGCACACACACTAATTTAAACAAACAGACTAAAAATAGTAGTAATGGTAAAGCAAACTATCTATGATCCTTTTACAAAGATCACCCCTTTTGAGAAAAGTTCAATTTCCCGTTTTTTAGTAAAAAATCAGGAGGTTGGAAATTTACAACAGACAAAAATAACGGCAGCACTAGAAGCAGCAGTTAAAGACATTCCTTCCTTTGGTGGCTTTATTATGACCATGAGCGACGACGATGAATTGATCGCCGTAGTCGTTGTTAATCATACCGGAATGGAACGTTTTGGGCCCGGCCACATCATCAGCTATTTTGCTACACACAAAGCACACCGGAACGTAGGAATCGGCCGGAAATTACTGGCCAATACCATTGGTAAGTTAAAAGGGAATGTCTCCCTGCATCTGCCAATACAAAATCCGGATTCCGAACTATTCCAGGAGTTGGGCTTTGAGGCTGCTCAGGTGGAATTACAATTAATTCAAAGAAAAGAAACGAGTAAAAATAATACTTCAAAGATTGCCTGATTCGTTTAACCAATGAATCTGTATTAATTGAAGTTGTCTTGAACACTATTAAAATGACCGCAACCTTACCGGAAGAATTTGCCGTACCGACCCAACGTTTTACTATTTATCCTTTTGAACGCAATGTACTGCGGGGCAAGCGGGGAACCGTTGTTACCCTGGAAGCAGATGCCTTGACTTTTATGAATGGAATCCCAATTACAGGAAAAGTAGAAGTTGAAATAAAAGAAATTACCAATAAGCGGGATATCATTCTGGACAATTTGACCACCGCTTCTGAATCCGGTTTGCTGGACACCATCTTTGCCGTCTATATCAACGCTACCTGCGACGACGAATATGTTGACATTCAAACCAACTATCCCATAAAAATTGAATTACCTGCCCACGTAAAAGAAAACTGGGAAGAGCGACAAATTTATCGTGGTACACATCCCGATCAGAAAGGTCGCCCCTGGGTAAAAGACAAATACAGCAAATTTGTTTACGGATCAGAAGCGAAGGAAAAACCAAACTCCGGATTTGGCTTCTTCTCAAAAGAAAAAAAGACCATTGTTTCCGCAGCGCATCCTCCTTCCGAAATCAGTACTTCCCGCATGGGCTGGATTAAATGTGCCAGAATATTTCCGCCGGCCACGACTGATGGCGTCAAAGGAACTTTGAAAATTACCGAAGATACCTCTGCGGATATTTTTATGATGGTGGTGCTGGAAAATTATGGTACCTGTCTGCCCGCACGCCGGGAAAAAAATCAGTTTATCATCACCGGAGTTCCACTCAACGAGGAAATAAACATCGTTGGGATCGGTACCAAAGATGATACCTTTTACTTTGCGGGGAGAACCACACAGATGACTCAGCAAAAACAGGAAGAAGAATTAAGCTTTAAATCCAGCTCCGTTCCTGCCATCCGCAAACGTCTGAGAGCGCTGGGATAAAATTAAAACTTCAGGTGTTTTACCGTCTGATCGTGATTGCTTAATTTTTCCAGGGCGCTGATGCCAATTTTAAGATGCGTTTCCGCAAAATGTTTGGTCACTTCTTTATCGCTTTTTTCTGTTTTTACGCCTTCCGGAATCATCGGCATATCCGAGACTAACAGCAGTGCACCCAACGGAATATAATTTTTAAATGCCGCAATAAACAACGTGGCGGTTTCCATATCTACGGCTATGGGCCGCAATGATTTCAAGTATTTTTTAAAATCTTTCCGATGTTCCCACACCCTTTTGTTGGTTGTATAAACCGTTCCGGTCCAGTAATCCCGGTCGTGATCCCGGATACTGGCAGAAATAACTTTCTGCATCGCGAACGCGGGTAACGCGGGCACTTCGGCCGGTAAATAATCGTTGGAAGTTCCTTCTCCTCTGATCGCCGCAATGGGTAAAATCAAATCGCCAATCTTATTGCTTTTGGTTTTTATACCACCACATTTCCCTAAAAAGATACACCCCTTGGGCTTGATTGCCGTCAGCAAATCAATAATGGTTCCGGCGTTGGGACTACCCATTCCGAAGTTGATAATGGTAATATTTCCCGCCGTAGCACTGATCATCGACCGGTCCTCTCCTTTGATGGGAACTTTGTGCCATTTCGAAAATAATTTGACGTAATGGCTGAAGTTGACAAGGATAATATATTCCCCAAACTCTTCCAGCTCCGTTCCGGTATAACGGGGAAGCCAGTCTCTGACGATTTGATTTTTCGTTTTCATAATTTTATTTTAACGCGTTAAAAACATAGACCGTTCCTGATCGAGTTTTCGGAAGAATGGGTCTTCCAAATTATCAATAAAACGAATCGCTTCTCCGGTAGATTTCATTTCAGGTCCAAGATTTTTATCTACGTTCGGAAATTTATTAAAAGAAAAAACGGGAACCTTAATGGCGTATCCTTTCAGTTTTTTAATTATTTCAAAATCCTTCAGCTTAGCTGATCCAATCATTACTTGCGTGGCAATATTCAGATATGGAACCTGATACGCTTTCGCAATAAAAGGAGTAGTACGGGAGGCACGTGGATTTGCTTCAATTACGTACACTTTTTCGTCCTTGATGGCAAACTGAATATTGATCAATCCTTTTATGTCCAGCGCAATTGCGAGTTTTTTGGTGTATTCCTGCATTTTTTCCAGTACATGGTCTGAAAGGCTATACGTGGGCAGCATCGCAGAACTGTCACCGGAGTGGATGCCGGCCGGTTCGATGTGTTCCATGATACCCATGATATGCACTTCGTCTCCGTCGCAGATCGCATCAATCTCGGCTTCTTTGGCTCTTTCCAGAAATTGGTCGATCAATACTTTATTGTCTGGCAAATGTTTGAAAATACTTAAAACGTGGTGTTCGAGTTCCTCGTCGTTGATCACAATTCTCATTCTTTGTCCACCCAAAACGTAACTCGGCCGCACGAGCACAGGATAAGTTACGCGGTTGGCAATTTCCAGTGCTTTGTCCGTATCATCGGCAACTCCGAATTTCGGATAAGGAATATCCAGGTCTTTCAATAAACTGGAAAAAGCACCCCGGTCTTCGGCCATGTCCATCGACTTATAATCCGTTCCGAAGATTTTGATATTATTTTTGTGAAAAAGTTCAGCGAGCTTCAGGGCCGTCTGACCTCCAAGCTGTACGATCACCCCTTCCGGCTTTTCCAGTTCAATAATTTCCTGAATATGTTCCCAATATACGGGTTCAAAATAAAGTTTATCGGCGATATCAAAATCGGTGGAAACCGTTTCCGGATTACAATTGATCATGATAGATTCGTAACCGGCTTCCCGGATGGCCATGAGTCCGTGTACACAGCAGTAGTCAAATTCGATTCCCTGACCGATCCGGTTGGGACCTGATCCGAGAACGATAATCTTTTTCTTATCCGTTGGAATACTTTCGTTTTCTCCGTCAAAGGTAGAATAGAAATAAGGCGTCTGTGCTTCAAATTCTGCGGCGCACGTATCGACAATTTTGTAGGTTCTCTTGATACCCAATTTCTTACGCTGCCGGGTTACCTCAATTTCTTTGATTCTTAAAACCCACGCAATCTGGGCATCAGAATAACCTACTTCTTTCAGTTCCCGGAAAAAATCTTTCGGGATATCTTCGGATACGTTATAACGGATGAGTTTCTCTTCCATTTTAACCAGCCGTTTGATTTGTTTAATAAACCAGGGGTCGATACGGGTTAGTTTTTGTACCGTTTTGCTGGGAACTCCCAAACGAAGCGCATCTTTCAACCGGTAAATACGGTCGTCGCTGGCTTGTTCCAGGCGTTTCAGGATGTCTGAAGTTCTGATCCATTCTTTCTTATCCGCTCCGAGTCCATTGCGATTATTTTCCTGTGACTGACAAGCCTTTTGCAGTGCTTCCAGAAAGTTACGACCAATCGCCATTACCTCTCCCACGGATTTCATTTGTAAACCGAGCGTATGATCCGAACCGTGGAACTTCGCAAAATTCCAGCGGGGCATTTTTACAATTACATAGTCGAGCGTAGGCTCAAACATAGCGGAAGTGGTTTTGGTAATCTGATTTTTCAATTCGTCCAGATTATAACCAATCGCCAGTTTGGCGGCCACTTTCGCAATCGGATATCCGGTGGCCTTACTGGCTAGCGCCGAAGAACGGGATACCCGTGGATTGATTTCGATGACAATTAATTTTTCGGTCTCGGGATCCTGTGCAAACTGGACATTACAGCCTCCGGCAAAATTTCCCATGGAGCGCATCAGCGTAATCGCCTGTGACCTCATTTCCTGATAGGCGGTATCCGAAAGTGTCATCGCCGGTGCCACGGTAATACTGTCTCCGGTATGAATACCCATCGGGTCCAGATTTTCCACGGTACAGACAATTACTACGTTGTCATTATTATCTCTTAATAATTCCAGCTCAAATTCTTTCCATCCCAGGACCGCCTTGTCGATCAGGACTTCGTGGGTGGGGGAAGCATTCAATCCTCTTCTGAGCGCTTCGTCAAAATCTTCTGGTTTCATCACAAAACCTCCACCCGTTCCACCCAGCGTGTAAGAAGGCCGGATGACCAGCGGGAAACCGATTTCCTGAGCTGCTTCTTTCCCTTCCAGAAAAGAATTGGCGATCATGGAAGGTGCGGAACCGAGGTTGAGGCTGGTACAATGATTTTTAAAAGCCTCTCTGTTTTCAGCCAGTTCAATGGCATCAAGATCTACCCCGATCATGCGCACATTGTATTTTTTCCAAACCCCCTGTTTACCCGCTTCGATGGCTAAGTTGAGGGCAGTTTGTCCACCCATTGTGGGCAGTACCGCATCAATCTGGTGTTCCTCCAGTATTTTGATGAGACTTTCAACGGTCAGTGGCAGTAAGTAAATATGATCCGCCATTACGGGGTCGGTCATAATGGTCGCCGGATTGGAGTTGATCAAACTCACTTCGATTCCTTCTTCGCGAAGTGATCTGGCTGCCTGTGAACCCGAATAATCAAATTCACAAGCTTGTCCAATAATAATAGGGCCGCTCCCGATGATCAGGACGGATTTGATAGAAGCATTTCTAGGCATTTCGGAGAAATTTAATTGAATTGAGGATAATTCGCACAAAGATACTAGAGATAAGTCATTAAATCCTAAAACTAGATCGTATTTTTGCAAAGAGAATTTGAATTATAGAAAAAAGTAGATTTATGAAGAAGGTTTTGATCACCGACGGGGTACATCCACTATTGCAGGAAGGTTTAGAGGCCATGGGGTTCATCTGCGATTATCATCCTAAAATTTCACTGGCCGAAGTGCGTAAAAAGATCGCACCCTATAACGGAATCATCATTAATAGTAAGATACTAATGGACCGGGAGATGTTTGATAAGGCGCCTTTGCTGGAATTTGTCGCTCGTCTGGGGTCGGGAATGGAAATCGTAGATCAGATGTATGCCGCCGAGAAGGGCGTCGCTGTTCATAGTGCGCCCGAAGGAAACTGTAACGCGGTGGGCGAACACGCGCTGGGAATGTTGCTGGCACATGCCAACAATCTGGTAAGAAGTGATAATGAAGTAAAACAAAAAATCTGGCGGAGAGAAGCCAATCGTGGTTTTGAGATAATAAATAAAACCGTTGGGATTATTGGGTTCGGTCATACCGGAAGCAGTTTTGCGAAAAAACTGAGCGGAATGGATGTAAAAATATTAGCATACGATAAATATAAAACGAATTATGCCGCCCATTTGACGTATGTAGAAGAAACAGGGTTGGAAAATATAATTCAGAATGCTGACATAATCAGTTTACATTTACCGCTTACTTCGGAAACCAGGCACTTTGTGGATATGGCATTTATCAACCGGGTAGCCCGTCCGTTCGTCCTGATCAATACCTCACGGGGAAACTGTGTTGCCACCGAAGATTTGCTGACAGGATTGGCGACCGGAAAAATAACGGGCGCTTGTCTGGATGTATTTGAAAATGAAAAAACGGCAACATTTACCGAGGAAGAAGACAAACGCTATCAGAAACTCTATACTTATCCCCAGGTTATTTTGTCTCCACACGTGGCCGGCTGGACGGTAGAATCAAAGCAAAAGCTCGCTGCTACTTTATTAAGAAAGATCAAGGCAGCGTTAAAGGATTAGTAGCGTTATATAGTAATAATTTTAAACTAAATTTTGGGCTAATCTTGTAAGGTAGACAGAATCAGAAACCTGACTTATCCAGCGAATTAGTTCTGATAATTCTAAATATTAGCTTTAATATTGTTTAAGAATAGAAATTCTCAGATGACTAAAAGCGACAGAGAATAGAAATCAAGTGACAATTTTCAGACATGACTTCAAAATTCTTTTGAAAATGCCTGTTAAATTCATTAACATTGCGTGCTAGTATTTTCTGAACTTCAATAAAAATTCTAATATCATCAACTTTAGGTGCAAAATAGCGCTGCAAAACCGCTTTTTCCACCAAAAAAAAACACGTTATATGATGCGTAATCTACTATTTATTTTTTCATTGCTCTTAATCACGTCGGTGGCCATCGGCCAGACTGCCATTGCCGGTAAGGTAACGGATGCCAGTGATAATGGAGCTGAGCTGATCGGAGCAAACCTTGTCTTTAAAAAGAATGGTAACTTTATTACTGGAGTCTCTACTGACTTTGATGGTAATTTTAAAGTAAATCTTGATCCGGGAACTTACGATGTTACCATTACTTACCTTGGATTGAATGATCTTCAAATCAACGGGGTAATCGCCAAGGCCGGACAAACCACTAATTTGCCCGTAGAAATGGGATCAGATGGTGGAGTGCTGTTGGATGAAATTATCGTAAAGGCATTCGTAGTTCCACTGATCGATAAAGATAATACCACTTCTGGTCAGACTATCACCAGTAAAGAAATCAGAAATTTACCTACCAAAAATATTTCCGCTCTGGCTTCCACGGCGGCTGGTCTTTCTCAGGTGGATGAAGGAGATGCCGTAACGGTGAGAGGATCACGGGCAGATGCGGTTGATTACTACATCGATGGTATCCGGGTGCGGGGTGCGCTGATTCCGGAATCTGAAATTGAACAATTGCAGGTAATCACAGGAGGTATCGCCGCCAAGTATGGAGACGTTACCGGAGGGATTATCTCCATCACCACGAAGGGACCTTCTTCTAGATTTGGTGGAAACCTGGAACTGGAAACCTCCGAATACCTGGATGATTTTGGGTACAATCTGGTGAATGCCAACGTAAGCGGACCCATTTTGAAAAAGAAAAATGAAGACGGATCAGAAGAGTCTATTATTGGATTCAGATTTTCCGGTCGTTACCGGTCTCAGAAGGATGATGATCCACCGGCGACTCCGATCTACACGGTATCAGACGATAAGCTCGCGGAATTACAAGCAAACCCAATCGTATTTGATAATACGGGGACCGTTACTATTGGTCCTAACGGAGGAATTATTCGGCCCCTCATCGCAGCGGGTATAAATCTGACTGATGAAGATGTAGATGTACTGGGCTACCGCCCCAACGAAGAGAATCAGATAATTGACGTGACTGCAAAGATAGATGCGCGACTATCTAAAAATATTGATATTAGCTTTACGGGGACTTTTAATGATACCCAGGATAAATTTACGCCGGGTGGATTTGGCGTGGGAGGGAATCCCAGTTGGCAAATTCTTAACTCGCACAACAATCCCACCAACGCAACCCGACGATACCGTGGAAACGTACGGTTCCGCCATAAATTAGGTCGTCAGGGAGGAGCGGAAGAAGGCGAGGAAGCATCTTCGTCCATTATCCGGAACGCATTTTATACTTTGCAGGCAGGATTCGAGCGGGGTACTCAAAAATTAGAAGATGACCGTCACGGAGATAATTTTTTCAACTACGGATACATTGGTAAATTCTTTCAGGATTACGTACCCGTAGTGGGCGTTACCGAGTGGGAAGGAGGAGTTGGAGTAGCGACACCCGGAGATAACAATCTTTACGGCCACGTGGATTTCCGGGAGGTATTTACAGGTTATGAAGCCAATACGGAAATCAATCCGGTACTCGCCAATTATAATAATCTAACAGTAGATGCCACGGATGAGGTACAATTTCCCGCTCAGAACGGATTATTTCTGGAATCATCCACCAATATCTGGGGAAACAGATTCGCCAATGTTGGTCAGGTATACAATCTAAATCGAACAGAGATAACGGATTTGATCACCTTCACGGCGGCCAGTTCGTTTGATATCGTACCCGGTAAGTCAGATGATTCCCGTCACTCTATCGAAATTGGATTCTGGTACGAGCAGCGTTATGACAGTCGTTACAGTATTGCTCCCCGGGGACTTTGGAATCTGGCGCGTAACCTGGCGAATGATCATATTCTGGGGGTTGATTTTAATACGGAGGTTGGAACGGTAGATCTCGCTTCTGCCGCTTTTAATACTTTTTTGCCAACCGAAAATTTATTAGGACCTATCGTTCAGCACGATTTACTATTGGATAATAATTCGCAGAGTTTCTTTTTTGAGAGAATAAGAAATGCGGCGGGTGTACCAATTAATCAATTCATCAATATCGACGAACTGGATCCAAGTGTTTTCTCTCTGGATATGTTTACCGCGCTGGATTTGATTGATGCGGGTCTGACCAATTACTACGGATATGATTATCTGGGTAACAAATTGCCGAACACGGTTACTTTCGACGATTTCTTTACTGCTACCGATGCGGACGGACGTAGAACGTTTCCCGTGGCAGCGTTTCAGCCCAACTATTTTGCCGGTTATATTCAGGACAAATTTACTTTCAATGACATCACTTTCAGAGTTGGATTGCGGGTAGATCGTTACGATGCGAATACAAGGGTGTTGAAAGATCCTTACTCTTTATATGAAATACAAAACGCCGGAGATTACTTTAACGCAAATCCGGGAGAAGAACGTCCCGGAACGGTTGGTGATGACTTTAAGATTTATCTGAATGATAATAATGTAGGTGTTAAGGCGTACCGTTCGGGAGATGACTGGTTTGACGGAGGAGGAACAGCCGTTAATAATCCGGTGGTGATTTTTGGTGACGGTGGATTTGCAACGCCGGCCCTGGTCGATCCGGACGCGGATATTCGTTCCGAAGATTTTAATCCAAGTATTTCTTTCGAAGATTACAAGCCGCAAGTTAACTGGATGCCGCGATTAGCCTTCTCTTTCCCTATTTCAGATGAGGCCAACTTCTTTGCGCACTATGATGTACTGGTACAACGACCGCCTTCTAATACGCTGGCAACTGCTTTGAACTATTTTAATTTTGCAACGGAAATTCCTAGAAATAATCCAAACTTACGACCTGAAAAGACCGTGGATTACGAGGTAGGTTTCCGTCAGGTAGTATCCAAGACTTCCGCCATTAAAATTGCTATTTATTACAAAGAATTACGGGATATGATTCAGTCGCGCAGATACCGGTTTATCAGTGGTAGTGCGTTAAACGAATACGAATCATTTGATAATATTGATTTTGGAACCGTAAAAGGATTTACTTTCCAGTATGATCTTAGAAGAACCGGTAATGTATCGGCAAATATTAACTATACCTTACAATTTGCGGATGGAACCGGATCAGACGCAGAATCAAACCGGGTGTTAAATCGTCGAACGAACGTTCGAAACTTACTTCCCCTTAATTTTGACGAAAGACACCGGATTACTGCTACGATTGATTACCGTTATAATGACAATGATGGTCCGGAAATATTTGGTCAGAAAATTTTAGAAAATTTCGGTGCCAACCTTCAGATCATTGCGGTTTCTGGTCGTCCTTACACTGCCCGGACTACTCCGGAAGAATTTGGATCTACTCAATTTGCGGGTGCATTGAACGGAGCCAGAAAGCCCTGGACATTTACTACGAACATAAGACTGGATAAAGACTTTCAACTGGCCAAAGGACTGGGCTTGAACGTTTATTTTCGGGTAAGTAATTTACTGGATACCCGTAATGTAATTGATGTTTATACGGCAAGTGGCTCGGCGGATACGGACGGATTTTTAGTTTCTAAAAATGGTCAGGATGCGGTAGGAGCTTTAAGAGATAATAACCAAAACGTACAAGCTTATCTGGATTCTTACCAGTGGGCAGAAACAAACCCTGACTTCTTTAGTTTACCCCGTAGAATTTTCCTGGGGGCAATTTTTGATTTCTAAAAACAATGAAACAACAAATACGTGGACAAAATTTACGTCTGATTATTTTTACGTATTTACAATAAATAAATCTTAAAATCATAGAATAATGTTTAAATATTTAATCGCTAGCCTGTTGTTTTTGCTGGTCTTTTTACCTTCGGTGGAAGGTAAAAATCCACCACCAAAGCCCGACGGCCAAAATCAGGCACGTAACGAGGAGCGTGCATCCTTACGAGAGCCCTGTCAGCCGGGAATTTCCAGAGCTACGCAGGACATTAATAATGTCAGAGCGCTGTTGTTGATCAACGGAGACGTTTGGTGGGATGGTGACAATGCCCAGTATATCGTACCCAAACCGGTTTTGGGTGAAATTGGGGTTTCTGCCATTTTTGCGGGTGCTGTCTGGATCGGAGGATTTGACGACGGTGGAAATCTGAAATTAGCTGCTAAGACCTACGGAGCCAGCAATGGAGACACGGATTTCTGGCCCGGCCCCATCAATCTTGATACTTTACTGGAAGACGATGTGCTTTGTTCCCGGTGGGACCGGCATTTTGAAATCCTGGGAAGTGATATTGACGCTCATTTGCGTAATTACCAAACGGCGATATCCAATGACGTGGACTATGAAATCGAAGATATTCCGATATCAATACTTGGGTGGCCAGCCCGTGGTAACGCCTTCTTTGAGAGCATCAATGGATTCGAATTACCGGATACGGATGCGGGACTTGCCGGATTTTTTGACCGGGACGGAGACGAAATGTACGAACCAGAAGAGGGAGACTATCCTGTCATTGAGGTACGGGGTTGTCCGGATGTACAATTCGCAGATCAGATGTTTTTCTGGATTTATAATGATGATGCCAACGTGCATACGGAATCTCAAAATTCTGATCCGATGCGGATGGAGGTACAGGTGCAATCTTTTGCCTACCGGAGTAACGACGAATTAAATAATATGACTTTCCAGCGGTATAAATTGATCAACCGGGGAACGGAGCCTTTGGATAGTACTTTCTTTGCGATGTGGATAGACGCGGATTTGGGTTGTGCATTTGATGATTATGTGGGTTGTAACGTAGAACGTGACCTGGCTTATATTTATAACTCAGACCTGATAGATGGAGAAGTTGCCGGAAGTTGTGATTGTAGTGGAACTCCTACTTATTGTGAAGAAATTCCATTACTGGGAATTGATTATTTCCGTGGACCGCTCGATGAATTCGGACAGGAAATCGGAATGTCTTCTTTTGTTTATTATAACAATGGTGGCGCTACTCCTACACCTCCTGCCGGAACAACCGATCCAACGCAAGCGCAGGAATTTTATAACTACCTGTCCGGTTCCTGGCTGGATGGAGCTGCATTCACCGATGGTGGCAGTGGCCGTGGAGGTGCCACTCCTGTGAAGTTTGTTTTCCCTGGAAGACCTACCGTAGATTCTGAATGGACGATGGCACAGGGAGAAGGATTACCGAATGGAGATCGCCGGACCTTACAGGCTTCCGGACCTTTCAGACTGACGCCGGGTGCAACCAATGAGCTGATCATCGGAGCAGTTTTCGTACCGGACGTAGATGCCCACCCCCGGGTAGACCTGACGACTTTATTATTTGCGGATGATATTGCACAAGCAGCATTTGATAACTGTTTTGAGATTCCAGACGGACCGGATGCACCGGACGTTGACTGGTTGGAATTAGATCAGGAACTCGTTGGATTCTTTTCTAACGATCCGATTACCTCTAACAACTATCTGGAACAATACGAAGAGAAGGATTTACGTGCACCCAATGATTCTATCACTTATGTTTTTGAAGGATACGAATTGTATCAGTTAAGAAGCCCTAATGTTGATGACCTTGAGGACGTTGACAATGCGCGATTGGTTTTTGCTACGGATATTAAAAATGGGGTGACAGAATTGTTTGAGTGGACATCGATGGCCAATGCTCCTGGTTTTGAACCTCCTTTCCTTTTTGAAAGAACGGTAAAGGCAGCTGGTAACGATGAAGGATTAAGAAAATCCTTTAAACTGACCGTGGATGCCTTCAACAATGAGCCATTGATTAACAATAGAAAATACTACTACCGGGCCATTGCTTATGGTTATAATAACTATCTGGACTTTGATGCAACTACCGGAGTAGGACAACGCTTCCAGCACATTCTGGGACGTAGAAGAACTACGACCTATACAGTGATTCCCCGTAAAGTGGTAACCACAAAGTTAAATTCTGAGTTCGGAGACGGACCCACTGTTACCCGCTTGGATGGTGTGGGAGCGGGACAGACTTTCCTGGAGGTAACCGACGAATCCCGGGATGAAATCCTGAATGAGACGAATGATGGTAGGGTCGTATATGAGCCTACGCGCAGTCCGGTTGATGTCAAGGTAATCAATCCGTTCAAAATTGTAGATGGTGAGTACGAACTACGAATTACGGATTCGGATGGCGACGATCAGCTGGATAGCTGGACTGTAACCGATCAGGAAGGAAATGTAACCAGCTCAGAAAGATCTATTATTGACCTTAACGAGCAATTGCTTGGGATTTACGGATTTTCTGTAACCATCGTACAAAGTGATGATGCGGGAGATAAAGTAGACAGCAGTAATGGTACGATTGGATTTGATGTGGAATATCAGGATGCCAGCGGCCCGGAATGGTTAACGGCATTTATAGATGAAGCAGGAGGTCCATTTGACTATGTAAAAACAGAAAGTGGCAGACCACGAAATGTAGATGACCCAGACCGGGCCTTCAGCAACTTTAGTGACGGCGCTCTGGTTCCGTTCCGATTGACTGATTCAAATCCTGGTCTTGGCGGTGCTGGCTTTGCGGTCAGTCCATACTGGGATGCCAATAATAATATTGAGAGTGTACTGTTAGGCTTACTTCCTCCGTTGTCGGGATTGAACAATATCGATATTGTCTTTACTTCCGATAAGGATAAGTGGAGTCGGTGTGTAATTCTGGAGGCTGCCAACGAAGAGTATTATCTCAATCCTACCCTCGGTCTTGGCCTTGAAACAGAAGGTGGTGCCCGAAGTCTGGATTTAAGACAAGCTCCTTCTGTGGGTAAAGATGCGGGAGGTGACGGCAGACCAGCAGCAGACAACGATACCGATAGTGCCGGTAACCCAAGAATTGGAATGGGATGGTTCCCTGGATATGCAATAGATGTAGAATCCGGAGAGCGGTTGAATATTTTCTTTGCCGAAAACTCAGTGTATGACTGTTCGGTAGAAGGTATAGATGTACTTTGTGATCGTGGTGCATTTGCAACGCCACCAACGGGTAGAGATATGATGTTCAATCCAACCTCTGAGCAATTTGTTGCGGGTACCGATGAGTTTGACGCGCGGAATGCCTATGCGGGTGGTCAGCACTTTATTTACGTAACGAATGAACCTTATGACCGTTGCGAACGCATCTACGATGCCTTGTTGGGAGGAAACGATTTTACACAATTCAACGGACTGAATACCATTACCTGGACGGGAATTCCAGCTGTGACCAGAGGCAATCAAATGCTTTCTTACGCGGAAGGATTGATTCCAAATGATGTAATTGTAAAAGCCCGGGTAGATAATCCTTACGCGGTCAAAGAAGGAATGGGAACCAACGACGGAGATCCTACTTACTTGTTAGATTTCGAAGGAGTGACTGCATCTGATTTTACGGAAGCGGGAGAACTGGATTCTATTCTGAGTTTAGTGAAAGTAGTTCCTAATCCTTACTACGGATTTTCGGATTATGAAGTAGATAAGTTTTCTAATACGATCCGAATTACCAACCTTCCTGCCAAAGCGACGGTTACTATTTATACCCTGGATGGAAGATTCGTTCGTCGTTACGACCGGGACGAAACTGGTATTGTGCCTTTTGGTTCTGAGCGGTTGGTAGATCGTGCTCAGATTCTACCTATTCTGGAATGGGATTTAAAGAACTTTGATAATATTCCGGTGAGTAGTGGAATCTATCTGATTCACATCGATGCGCCAGGTATCGGACAAACCGTGTTAAAGTGGTTTGGTGTAGCCCGGCAGTTTGATCCAACCGGATTATAAATTTAACCTAAAAAATATGGAGGACGAAATCAGTTTGTTATTTCGTCCTCCACTTAAAACATAAAAGATGCAACAGAAATTTTACTTAATTATTTTATTACTGGCAGTTGTGCAAATATCCTTTGCGGGTAATCCTGATCGTCAGGGAGAAGCAGGAGCTACGCAGTTATTACTGAATCCCTGGGCCAGAAGTGCCGGCTTGAGTGCGATGACCACCGCTAATATTGCCGGAGTAGAGGCATTGCGTTTAAACGTGGCCGGACTGGTACGTTCACCTTCCCGTACGCAGATCATGGGAGGACATGCCCGCTATCTGGACGGTGTTGGAATTTCATTGAATGCCATTGGTCTGGCGCAAAAAGTAGGATCAAACGGTGCTTTTGGTGTGAGTATTATGACGATGGATTTTGGTGATATTCCCGTTACGACGGAAGATTTTCCGGATGGAACCGGCGCTACCTTTTCTCCCCTGTTTTTTAATATGGGAATTTCTTACGCGCACGAATTTGAAAACAAAGTAAGTGTAGGACTTACCGCCCGGATAGTTTCTGAAGGTCTGGCAAATATTAACGCTACCGGAATTTCTTTTGATGCGGGCGTACAGTATGTCACGGGAGAAAACGATGAATTTAAGTTTGGTATTTCTCTGCGAAACGTTGGAACGCCCCTGAAGTACCGGGGAGAAGGTTTGACGCAGACGCTTCCCAGTCCCAATCCGGACGTAGATCAGACGTTGTCCTTTTTTACACGTGCTAATCAATTTGATATGCCTTCTTTGTTAAATATTGGTGCATCGTATGACTTTGTGATCAATCCGAAGAACCGGGTAACCCTCGTTACTAACTTTACTTCCAATACCTTTTATGAAGATCAGATTGGAGGAGGTTTGGAATATGTATTCAATGATATGTTTATGTTGCGGGGTGGTTACAAATACGAGTTTGATACGGACGAGGAAGCGCAGCCTTCTGTTTACAGTGGAATAAGTGCCGGAGCTTCAGTTCAGGTACCCTTCAACAGAGAAAAAGGCAGTAATTTCGGGATTGACTACGCTTATCGTCATACAAATGTATGGAATGGCACCCACAATATTACGATCAGATTTGATCTCTAAAAAGGGATTTTTAGGAAAAATAAAGGTGAAATAGCAGTTATTTTATAAAATAGTTGTATATTTAAATCACCTAAGGAACGCTTCTAACCATCTGGATAGAAGCGTTCCTGTTTTTATTTGGTTTCACACAACCGCTTTTTTAAGTACCTCAAAACAGAAGCGTAGCGGTGTGCTTCCACCCACAAAACATAAGGTAGCGGTATTTGGATCAGTGTTGTTAGTCGCAACTATTGACCACTAAATTGACTGAAAATAGTCTATCACTAAAAAATTTAAAATTATATATTATGTCAAAATATAGTTATATGACACAGGAAGGTTACGATAAGCTGGTAGCGGACCTGGATGAACTAAAAGGATCCGGACGACAGAAAGTTGCTGCTGCTATTGCGGAGGCGCGCTCCAAGGGGGACCTTTCGGAAAACGCGGAATACGACGCAGCTAAAGATGCCCAGGGAATGCTGGAACTAAAGATCAACGAACTTGAAAAAGTGATGGCGACTGCCCGGGTAATTGATGCTAGTCAACTGGATAACTCAAAAGTGACGGTACTTTCTAAAGTGCGGATCAAGAATGTGAAGATGAACAAGGAGATTACGTACCACCTGGTTTCTGAAACGGAAGCGGATCTGGCGAATAAAAAAATCTCGGTAACGTCTCCGATGGGAGAAGGGTTGCTGGGTAAAAAAGTAGGAGAGATTGCAGTGGTCGAAACGCCACGGGGAAATTTGGAGTTTGAGGTCATGGAGATTACTTTGTAGTCGGAAGGCTGCGAATAAAGTCTGATAAGAAAATAGTTTTAAACCTTCTTTTATTTATGGCCAGTATTTTTACAAAGATTATTAACGGAGATATTCCTTGTCATAAGATCGGGGAAACGGAGGATTGTTTTGCTTTTCTGGATATTGCTCCTCTACGAACTGGTCACACGCTGGTAATCCCTAAAAAGGAGATTGATTATTTTTATGATCTGGATGATGAGACGATGAGCGCTGTGATGTTGTTTTCTAAAAAAATAGCGCGGGCCATCGAAAAGACGGTTTCCTGTGAGCGCATTTCTGTCGTCGTGGCGGGCCTGGAGGTACCGCACGCACACGTGCATTTGATCCCGATGAATGCGATTAGCGATATTGATTTTTCCCAGGCTAAGTTGTCGGTTACGCATCATGAACTGGCGGAGATGGCGGAGCGGATTCGGGGGAATATGTAGGGGGGATAATGAATAATGTTTTAATGAAGAATTAATAATATTGTGTTTTTTGTTGGGAGGTTTTTTGTCGCGCAGAGGGGCAGAGAGGCGCTGAGCGAACGTGTAAATCTTTAACGTGTATCGGATTTGTGTGAAATTATTGAGGAGTAAGATTTGAGGGATTTTTTGTCGCGCAAAGAGACGCAGAGTGCCATCCCTTCGGGAGGCTTTCGCTGAGCGGGCGTGTAAATTTTTAACGTGTATCGGATTTGTTTGAAATTATTGAGGCGTAAGATTTGAGGTTTTTTTGTCGCGCAGAGAGACGCAGAGCGCGATCCCTTCGGGAGGCTTTCGCTGAGTGGGCGTGTAAACCTTTAACGTGTATCGGATTTGTGTGAAATTATTGAGGAGTAAGATTTGAGGAATTTTTTGTCGCGCAGAGAGACGCAGAGCGCGATCCCTTCGGGAGGCTTTCGCTGAGCGGGCGTGTAAATTTTTAACGTGTATCGGATTTGTGTGAAATTATTGAGGCGTAAGGTAAGCGGCAAAGAGGAAATGGGCATTTCAAAATTTATTTTTTACCTTTAATTCGGTTGGTATTATCTTTTGCGAAGGCGGACCAGTTGCTGTATTTTTTCTTACCGGCGAGTGGTGATCCGGATTGAAAGAAGTGGCAGACGGCGGCACCGAGTGCATCGGTGGCGTCAAGTGTTTGCTTGTCGAGTTTCTGGCCGACGATGGTGGCGAGCATGGCGGCTACCTGTTCTTTGGAGGCATTTCCATTTCCGGTAATGGACTGTTTTATTTTCTTGGGCGCATATTCGGTGACCTGTACGCCGTTGGTGATGCCTGCTGCGATGGCAACGCCCTGGGCACGACCGAGTTTGAGCATAGACTGAACATTTTTGCCAAAGAAAGGTGCTTCGATGGCCAT
>CAKZUV010000275.1 GCA_937921555.1 uncultured Saprospiraceae bacterium | reverse complement strand
TGTTTTGACTGGCATTCTTCGGTGCACGGACACTGGATGCTGGTAGAATTATTGCGGCGTTTTCCGGATTTGGAAAACGCAGATCAGATCAGGAAACAATTGGCAGAAAATATCTCGGCGGCAAATATAAAAAAAGAGGTTACCTATTTTGAAGGAAAACATAATACATCCTACGAACGGACCTACGGCTGGGCTTGGCTGTTGAAACTATCCGAATCCCTGCAAACCTGGGAGGATCCTTTGGGTAAAGAACTGGCGGCCAATCTCGAACCGATGACCCAGTTAATTCGCAATCGTTATCTGGATTTTTTACCGAAATTATTTTATCCAATCCGCGTGGGCGAACACACCAATACTGGTTTTGGACTGGCTTTCGCGTGGGATTATGCCAACACGGTACAGGATTCGGAACTACTCAACTTGATCAACCAAAGAGCCAGAGATTGGTTTATGAAAGATAAAAATTGCCCGTTGTCTTGGGAACCCAGCGGATACGATTTTCTATCTCCCTGCCTGGAAGAGGCAGATATTATGCGCCGGGTACTGGCACCGGAAGATTTTAAAAACTGGCTCGGAGATTTTTTACCGCAGTTGGCTGATCCTGACTTTACGTGGGAACCCGGGCAGGTTTCAGATCGGTCCGATGGAAAACTGGTTCATCTGGATGGACTGAATTTTAGCCGGGCGTGGGTGCTGTATGGTTTGGCCAAACAAGATGTTGGTAATAAAAACAATATGCTCAGAATTGCGAATGCGCACATGGAATTTTCGTTGCCGAACGTGGTAGACGGTGATTACGCGGGGGAACACTGGCTGGCAAGTTTTGCGTTGTGGGCGTTGATTAGTGGAGAGGAAGGTTGATGTTGTTTTTAATTTATTCTCCTTTTTTAAACGCAATCGAAATAGTACCGGGCGATTTATTATCCAAATGACAGTAGAGATATGCACCACTCCCGGAAATGGCAAAAGGCAAAATTTTCGCATACTATTTTTCGGAAGAGGATTTAATATGATTCAATACTCTTTGGTGAATCCGGTGGATGATAAAATCAGACCAGACTTTCCAGTATAACTGAGGAAAAATATGGAGTTCGTACCAGGTTGTTCCTTCGAGTTCTGTTTGGGTAGGACTGATTTCCGTCAGTCTGAACTGCCCCCTTTTTGACAAAAAATAACCGTCCAGATGTGGTGGCTGAATATCCCAGAAGGGGTTGAATTCATTCATGGGAATCGGTTGTTCAATCACATCGAATTGCAGCAGGGTCGGTTCTTCCCAGGTAGTGATGGGTTCCACAAAACTTCCGGTTGTAAAATTGCAATACCGGACTGCACCAACGCCCGTTCCTTTGATGGTCGCATCGGTGGGACAGGAAATCCCGGTTTTAAATATCCAGTCGGTCGGTTCTTCGATTTTTCCGAAAGTAACCACGTTGGTCCAGACCTCCGCGATGGGTGCATCCACGGTAATGCGTGTTTTTACGGGAATCAGGTTATCTGATTCGTTGAGGTAATCGAAACTCATCGTTCCAAAACCTAACAATAGTATTCCTAACATAGCATTTTTAGGATCAATCCACCGATCTTCAAAAGTTTTAAATCCAAGGTACGCTCCCAGCCAGGTCCCCAACAAAATAATTGGCGCCGACATAATGATACAAATCAATCCTTCCACGGCGAAAAGCAGTAAGGATGCTATTGCCAGTCCGAGTGTACAAAACCCCAATTGATAACACCTTGATTTTGTAATCTGATATTTTCTTCCCACCAGTACCGGAGGCAGATAGCCAATAAGTACGGGAATAAAAACAAAGACCAGCCACCCATACTCTTTAATAACCAGCACACTGAAAAATCCTAGCGCAACGGATAACAATAAGGTAATCACCATGGCTGTCATTTCGCTTTGCTTTTGCATCAAATCAGCGTTTAAAGTTTATTAAAATTATTTCTATGACCATTAGAAAAGCCGGAAAAAAAAGTAAAAGATTCATCCCTTTTCGCTAGAGCCTCCACCAAAGGTAGCAAAGATTTTTCAAAGTCAATATCTGATATTTCTGACATAGCAAACCCGAATACTCCGACCAATGATAATTCCCGCATTTTTTTCTTTGTGAAATTTTTAAAAAAAATAAAAAAATTTTGCATTACTTAGATATTCTAATATCTTTGCGTTAGTGGAATATCTTTATACATATAATTTTTCTTCTATCGCAGCGATCTCTCGCCGCTGTTTCCGCTGTGCCCGCCGCCGCCCTTAGGGCGCATCAATTACATATAACCAAACATGGGGTTACCACCCTGTATTCCATTTTATGGATTTAAATTGCTATGCCTGCGCTAATCCCGAAGGCTTTCCGGCAATTTATCATCACTTATTTAACCATTACTAAGTAACGGTCTAATCACAGGCCGTGTAAAAATTACTGTAAATGAATATTCAATTACTCATTTCAGATGGGACGCTTGTGTCCCATGCACCCGCTATCTGCGAATTGATCGAGGTTTCCGCCAGGCTACGGGGAACTGGAATTGCCCGCCGGGAAGTCAGCTATATCGAAAAGAAAATACAATCCGGCCGTGCGATAATTGCCTTGTCCGGTGAAACGCTGGTCGGTTTCTGTTACCTCGAAACCTGGAGTCACGGAGAATATGTCGCCAATTCCGGTCTGATCGTCCATCCTGATTTTCGCAGATTGGGTTTGGCCAGAAGTATAAAAGAAAAGGCTTTCAATCTGGCACGCGACTTATATCCGGACGCCAAAGTATTCGGAATCACGACCAGTCCGGCGGTGATGAAAATTAATTCTGCGTTGGGTTATCAACCCGTCAGTTTCGCTGAACTAACCCCTGACAAAGCGTTCTGGCAGGGTTGTCAAAGCTGCCCTAATTTCGATATTCTGCAACGCAATCAACAGCGACTTTGTCTCTGCACGGGAATGCTGGCACCTTCTAAAACCGAAGAAATTTCTAACATTAAAAACAAACAAAATGAGTCAACAAAATAAAAAACTCGTCCTCGCTTACAGCGGCGGACTGGACACTTCTTACTGTGTAAAATACCTGAGTCTGCAAGGCTGGGAAATCCACGCAGTATCTATTAATACCGGTGGTTTTTCGGAGCAGGATCTCCAGCAAATGGAACAACGCGCTTACCAGCTTGGCGCAAAATCTTACCAATGCGTTGATGCGGTAAAAGATTATTACCAAAAATATGTCCGGTATCTGGTGTATGGAAATGTACTCCGAAACAATACTTATCCGTTAAGTGTATCCGCAGAACGAATGTTTCAGGCAGTAGAAATTGCCAGCGTGGCCAACCAAATAAATGCGACGGCAATTGCCCACGGAAGCACCGGAGCAGGCAACGATCAGGTACGGTTTGATCTGGCATTCAGTATTCTTTGCCCGAATATTCAAATCATCACACCAATCCGAGATCAGCAGTTATCCCGGGCCGAGGAGGTTAGTTTTTTGAAAGAACACGGTCTGGAATGGAACGAAGAAAAAGCCAAATATTCGGTCAATCAGGGAGTTTGGGGAACCAGTGTGGGCGGTGCCGAAACGCTCACCTCACATGCATCTCTACCCGAAGAAGCCTGGCTGAATCAACTCGAAAAAACGGAAGAAACCTCCGTTTCTCTTTCTTTTTCAAAAGGAGAATTGGTCGGAATCAACGGCAGAAAATACGACCATCCACTGGACGCTATCCAGGAATTACAACGTATGGCCGCGCCCTACGCCATCGGCCGGGACATCCACGTTGGGGATACCATTATCGGCATCAAGGGACGGGTTGGATTTGAGGCGGCGGCGCCCATGATTATTATCAAAGCACACCACTTACTGGAAAAACATATCCTCGGAAAATGGCAGGCTTACTGGAAAGAACAACTGGCCAACTGGTACGGAATGATGCTCCACGAAGGTCAGTATCTTGACGAAGTAATGCGAAACATCGAAGATTTTCTGGAAGCCACCCAACAGCAGGTAACAGGAACGGTGTTTGTAAAACTCTATCCTTACCGTTTTCAACTCGATGGAATCGAATCGGATTTTGATAAAATGCAAATGCAAAAAGGACAGTACGGAGAAATGAACGAAGGCTGGACGGGAACGGATGTAAAAGGGTTTACTAAAATTCTGGCCAACCATTTTTCTAACGCAACAAATGTAAATCAAATATGATTAAGGTCGGAATTATCGGTGGCGGTGGATATACCGCAGGAGAATTGTTAAGAATCCTGGTCGGACATCCGGAAACGAATATTGTTTTTGTGCAGAGCCAAAGTCAGACAGGACGCCAAATATCAGAGGTCCACCCGGACTTAACCGGAGAACTGGATTTAAATTTTGTAAGCGATATTACACCCGCAGTGGATGTTCTGTTTCTCTGTTCCGGTCACGGAAAATCAGCTTCTTTTTTAGCTGAAAATAAAATCCCCGAAAAGACCAGAATCATTGATTTGAGCAGTGATTTCAGATTAACAAAAAATCGCGGGGAATTTGTTTATGGTTTACCGGAATTGAATCGAGAGAAGATTAAAAAAGCCCATAAAATCGCCAACCCGGGATGTTTTGCCACCGCCATTCAACTGGCTTTACTTCCTTTGGCAGCCCATCAACTTCTGAATCAGGAAATCCACGTGCACGCACTCACCGGGAGTACCGGGGCGGGACAAAGACCGACTCCGACTACGCATTTTAGCTGGAGAAATAACAATGCTTCTATTTATAAACCATTTGTCCATCAGCATCTGGGAGAAATCCGGGAAAGTCTGACACAGCTGGACAATAATTTTCAGGTACCGATTAATTTTTTACCCTTGAGGGGAAATTTTACCAGGGGAATTTTTGCCAGCTTGTATTGTAAATCGGATTTAAACCTAGCGGATCTCACTAAACTTTTCGCGGACTACTACGATCCACATCCGTTCGTACATCTGGTTCCGGTTAATCCATCGCTCACTCAGGTAATCAATAGCAATAAGTGTTACTTGTTTTTAGAAAAAATAGAAGATAAAATTCTAATCGTGAGTATGATCGACAATTTACTGAAAGGCGCTTCCGGACAGGCGGTGCAGAATATGAATTTGATGTTTGGGCTGGAGGAAACGGCGGGATTGAGGTTGAAGGGCAGTGGATTTTAGGGGGGTGTTGAATTGTTGAATCGCTTCGCTTGTTGAATCGTTGAGTCGTGAAATCGTTGAAATAATAATAAAATTATGGTCTGACAAAAATCAAATTCGGAAGGAAGTCAACCAACTGATAGTGAACAGGCTAACCAGCAGGAAAACACATTACCTGTTTTTATCAAACTGAATAACCTTTTTAATTAAAAAAATAT
>CAKZUV010000274.1 GCA_937921555.1 uncultured Saprospiraceae bacterium | reverse complement strand
ATATTTGTAAAATACTATACTGCTTCTTACCAGTTGATTTGTACGGTAGAAGAAGTGATTGAAGTAACTGCTGGTCAGCCAGTGGATAATGACAACGACGGCGTAATTGCCTCTGAAGATTGTGATGACAATGATCCAAGTGTACCTGCTACTCCAGGAACTACCTGTGATGATAACAACGCAGCGACTGAAAATGATGTAATCCTGGCCAACGGTTGTGATTGTTCCGGAACGAATGTTAACGGTCCAACGGACAATGACAACGACGGCGTAATTGCTTCTGAAGATTGTGATGACAATGATCCAAGTGTACCTGCTACTCCAGGCACTGCTTGTAACGACGGAAATGCGGATACTGAAAACGATGTAGTGACTGCCGACGGATGTGGATGTGCTGGAACACCAGTAGTAACCACCGGTCCTGACTGTGCGGATATTTCTATCAAAGCAAACGAAGGAAGCTTTACGGTAACTGGATTAGACGGAGCACCTGTAACAAGTGTACAATGTTTCAACGCCGCTTGGCAGGAAGAATACAAGTGTTTCGGTGACTGTGGTGAGTCTATCACAGAAGTGGTAGCACCTGGTTCTTACCGAATATTTGTAAAGTACTATACTGCCTCCTACCAGTTAGTTTGTACCGTAGAAGAAGTGGTAGAAGTAACTGCCGGACCTGTATCTGACGTTTGTACTACCCGAACTGCGAGCAATGTTATCAACTGTATCAACGATGCCAACTACGGTGGATGGTTACGACTGAAAGGATTCGAGAACTTCTATAGTCTTTCTAATTCAGAATTAGTTGAGTACGCAGACGGTACCGCACTGTTCACCGGAACGTGGACCAATCTAAATGACAGCGATGTTGTATTTGATTTTGAAATCATGGCTTCCGGAAAGACGACTACCGCTCCTGGTTACAGCCCGAAAGAACACCAATGTCTTACACCAGATTATGATGCGTTCTACTACTACGCAGATTTTGAAGGAATTGTGAATGGTCAGGCTTCAATGGAAGGAGCACAGATTTCGATTTCTACCTTTGGTGCTGCTTTCCAAATGGGAGTAGGAGCCAACGCAACAGGTGCCGAAGATACGTTTGGAGCATCTGCCTGGTTCAGAGGAGACCTTGTACGTCAGCCATTCAGTGGTAACTTACTGGAATTAGATCCTAAGTCGGATGGTCACCTGGGAGATATCAATATCAACCTGACTGGAGAAGTTGATGCTTGTGATGATTTACAGAGCTTTGCCATTGCACCGGATGCAAGTTTCTTACATCTGAATGCTACCAAGATTGCCTCTACGGTGGGTCTTGACTGGATTTCTAATAATGACTATCGTACTTCACTCAATATCCTGGAACGTTCTGAAAATGGAACGGACTGGATGGCTATCGAAGAGACGGCAAGTCTGACACAAAGCAGCAATGCTACTTTCTACCAGAGCAAAGACGAGCAGCCCGCATTTGGTGTGAATCACTACCGGGTGAAGCAGATCATGCACGACGGAACGTTCATCTACTCTAATGTAGTAGAAGTAAGATTTGATGTTGATCCTGTGAAAGTCGTGGTTTATCCAAACCCAACGGTAGAAGCAGTAAATATCAGCCTGGTAGAATATGCGGGTCGTCAGGGTACCCTGAAGATTGCAAATGCACTAGGTCAGAAGATGTACGAAGTATCTTACGATGAGATTCCAACCGCTCCGGTTCATATCGAACTGGACAAGAGTTATGAGGCTGGAACTTATACCATTATTATCAGTGTCGAAGGCCGCAAGCCAGTGGCTAAGATGCTTGTAGTTAGCAAGTTATAATTTCATACATATTCAATTAGGTTTTGGGCTGTCGATTCATTTCGGCAGCCCTTTTTTAGTATCCGTTTGGGAAAATGTCGGTAATCTGTATTTTTGAATAAAAAAAAGACGTTTTTAGCTGAAAAAGTACTATAATTCACTACTTGGCGTTTTATTTGCGAATTAAAAGTATCAGAATAAAGTCTATTTTTGACTGAATTTTAAGCAATCAACTTTAATACTTCCCGATGTCTAAACGCTTACTCACCTTTATTATCCTTTTGTTTTCTGTCAATTTGCTATTTTCACAAGCCAAGTACAGTAATGAATTTCTTACCATTGGGGTAGGAGCCAGAGCACAGGCGATGGCCAATGCGGTGGTCGCCAATGTAAATGATGTAACGGCTGGGTACTGGAATCCTGCAGGGTTGGTAGAGATTGAAGCTCCCTTTCAGGTAATGGCGATGCACTCCGAATTATTTGCGGGAATTGCCAAATATGACTATCTCGGTATTGCCAAACCACTTAATAAAGAAAAAAAATCCACGATTGGTGTTTCTATCATCCGCCTGGGAATTGACAATATTCCCAATACCTTAAACCTTGTTGGGGCAGACGGAAGCATTAATTATGATAATATTACCGAATTTTCGGCGGCAGATTACGCGCTGTTTCTATCCTATGGCCGGCAACTCCGCGAAGGTCTCAACGTAGGAGGGAGTGTCAAAGTCATTCGGCGGGTCATCGGAACTTTTGGTAACGCCTGGGGTTTCGGGGTAGACCTGGGCTTGAAATACAAGCGTAAAAACTGGACATTCGGTCTGATGGGCCGGGATATTACTTCTACCTTCAACGCCTGGTCCTTTAATTCCACCGATCAACAAAGAGCTGTTTTTATCCAGACCGGAAATGATATCCTGGAAAGTTCAGTCGAAATCACTCGTCCCCGCATCATCCTTTCCGCCGCCTGGGGAAAACCAATCGGTGAAAAATTCAACTTTTTAATCGAGGCGGACTTCGACTTTACTACCGACGGACAGCGAAACGTACTCGTCAGCAGCGAATCCGTCAATATTGACCCGCACGCAGGGTTTGAGCTGGGTTATAAAAACTTTATTTTCCTCCGGGGTGGGGTGATAAATTTTCAGCAAATTAAGTTTAACGCCGGAGACGACCGGACGTACCTGAGTGTTCAGCCCAATTTTGGCCTGGGAATTAAATTTGGAAATTTAACTATTGACTACGCTTATACCAACATTGGCAACGTTTCAGAGGTCTTGTATTCAAATATCTTTTCTTTGAAATTAGACTTTAAGGTTAAAGAATCAAAATAATATATATTAGTTGTAAATTAATGTATATTTGCCTTACTGACGCCCAATGCTGTTTTTGTGTTTTTTACTGAATGGCTGCCACTATACATTTGGAAAAAAAATAGAAAATAAACCCTTCTTTGTTCTTATTATCTTCTTAACTTTATTAATTTTATACTGCGTGGTATTTTCACTCCCAAAGCTTTTCAATAGTTAATCCACGTAACACACTCACCGTTCCAAAAACAACCTTGATTAATAATTGAAGCCAATGCTGATAACATTGGAAATTCATATTATTAAATTTTATCCCTTCAATTCCAATACATACAATTTTACCCTCAAGGACTGACCTTTTGTGTTTTTGTTTTACTACTGAACCAATGTTTAACCGCATAAGGTGTCGGTTATTTAGTTCCTGAGGCACTAGTCTCCTGTAAGGTGTAACGTATCATATTTTTTAATCAAAAATTATTACTCATGAAAAGATTGCTCTACGCATTCATTCTATTATTTGGAATGTTTTCCGTCCACGGACAAAGTGTCTGGACGGGAGCCGAAAATTCGGATTGGACTAATCCAGCCAACTGGTCAGCTGGTGTTCCTACTGCTGGATCGGTGGCTACCATTCCGGCTAATCCCGTTTCACCGGTATTTGGTGGAACGCCCATTATCAACTTCACCATCCAACTGGCGGGAATGCTGACCTTTAACGATTTTGTTTATAATGCTGGAAACATTGTAATATTCGAGTCGGGAAGTATTGTCAATAATGCCCAGTTTGTAAATGCCAATGGCCGTGTTCTGGACGTGGATGGTCATTTTGAAAATAACGGCACGCTTGATAACTTTGGAATGGTAGATGTTGCCGCTTCCGGAAGTTTAGACAATGAAGCTGGTGCCATTTTCAATAACAATAATGAAACCTTAGCTTTTGGTCCTGTTTTTAATGCTGGTACGACCAATAATAATGGTGAAATGAACATAATTGTCAGTCTCGATAATACTGGGACTTTTAATAATTACGGAACATTTGAATCACAGGCCGGATCCACCACCGAAAATCGTGCAGGCGCCATAACGGAAATTTTTGCAGGAAGTAGTTATAGCGTCAATGGTATCTATAATAACCTGGGTGAAACCAGAAGCCGGGGAGATTTTATCGTGCAGATCGCTGGTGTTTTTACCAATGATGATCTATTGCTTAATCGAACAAATGGAAACATGGAGGTTGCGGGAAGTATTATCAATAACGATGTTTTTACTATTAACGCTCCTTTGATGATTAATTCCAGTGGGATTGTTGAAAATAATAATCAGATAACCAATAATGCTGGAATCGATATTGAAATTTGCGGAAATTTAATTCAACAGACTACAGGAGAAATCACCGGTTCTATTCAAAACAATGGTAATGTTTACGAAATAAATGGAACTATAAATGAAACCAATCTGGAATTCGGTGAAACGTTTACCGATATAAATGGCCGTCCCGCTCCTCTTGCAGCTTGTAAAAATGATGCTTTTTTACAGTTGCCAGAGTCAGGTACAATCACCTTCACTGCCGCAGATATTGAAAAAGGCCGCTCTTACGGAAATTGCGGTGCTCAACTAATCTCAAGAGAGGTTAGTCCTACCAGTTTTACTGCTGCAGATGCTGGTGTACAGATTGTTACCGTAACGGTAACAGATGAATTTGGTAATTCTACCAGTTGTGATGATTTTGTTACAGTCTTACCTTTTACACCACCGATTGTGCCAATCGATGATGAAGATATTAGTTTTGATTGTCCGGAGGACGTAATGGTTACTACGCAGGCGGGTGCTCAGTTTGCTCCAGCTAGTTTTAATATTCCTGAGGCAACAACGACATGTAGTCCTTCGGTTCCCGCACCTCCTGCTACCGTTACACTTTGTCCTGATGTTAGTAATACGATCAGTGGATTTACCTATTTGGGTCAAACAGGTGGAAGTAAATATTTTATTAGCCATGTTGCGGAAGATTGGGTTACTGCCAATAATATTGCTCAGGCAAATGGTGGACATTTAGTGACCATTGATGATGCTGCCGAAAATACTTATATCACTAATAATATTTATCCGGCAAGTGGCAGTGTTTGGATAGGTCTGAGAAAGTTTGCCAATAGTAGTCCTTTTACCTGGGAAAGTGGAGCAGATGTTAATTACCTGAACTGGCTTCATGGCGAACCCAATAGTGGAAGTGATAATGTTGGAACCCGTTTAGTTAAAAGTCATGGACAATGGACGGATCGTTCTATGAATAATTATCATTATGAATTTGTGATAGAAATTAGTTGTTACGAGGTAGAGATCGCAGGATACGATTATTTGGGAGCCAATGATGGAAGTTTATATTACCAGTCTCATGCTACCGCAAACTGGACCAATGCGGCCAATGCGGCTACTGCACTGGGTGGAAGCTTAGTTACGATTAACAATGCGGCAGAAAATACGTATGTGCAAAATGCCATTAATCCTTCTACTGAAAGCGTTTGGATCGGATTAAGAAATAATAATAATGGAAACAATTTTGGATGGCAAAGTGGCGCTCCCGTTAATTATACCAACTGGAATCCAGGTGAGCCAAATGAGACGCATTTAAATGTTGCTGCTCGATTGGTAAAAAGCCACGGACTATGGACAGATCGGGTAGTTGATAATCACTATTTTGAATTTGTGGTAGAGTTGCCAATTCCAACCAGTACGCCGACTTGTGGACCGACCGGTACCATTACGTGGGAGGTATGGACAGGAATCAGTGGAGTTTCTGTTTCTAATATTCCTTTGAATACAGCTCCTGATCTGACGGAAGATATTTTTTCATTCGAAGGACCTACCGATAACGCCGATAATTACGGAACCAGAGTTCGTGGATATATTTTTCCAGAGGTTAGTGGTAATTATAGATTTTGGATTGCAACAGATAATAATGGAGAATTATGGTTAAGTACCAACGATGATCCGGCTAATAAATCCAGAATCGCTTATGTTTCTGGATGGACCAATTTCAGAGAATGGGATAAATTTCCTGAGCAAAAATCTGCTGAAATTTATCTGGAAGCAGGTCAGCGTTATTACATTGAAGCATTACAAAAAGAAGGAACAATAGGGGATAACCTGGCGGTAAAATGGAGATTGCCAGATGGTTCTTATCAGGCGCCAATCCCTGGTAGTGTACTTTCCGGAATGGAAACATGTAATGGTAATACTGGAAACGGTGACCCTGAATTGACGGTAACTCAGATTGCAGGCCCCCAAAGTGGTGGTAACTTCCCAGTTGGCGAAACGCCAATTGCAATTGAAATTACCGATGCTTGTGGAAACCTGGAAATCTGCGAATTCAATGTAATCGTAGAAGAAAATCCAGCCGTTTTTGAATTAACAGCTTGTCCGGATGATATTACGATCAACACCCTGCCTGGTGCTACCACTGCGGTAGCAACTTTTGATCCACCAAGTGGAACTTCTACTTGTTTTAGAGGAGGACCCATCGGAGTAGTACAAAATCTTGGTTTAGAAAGTGGCGAGGCATTCCCAATCGGGAATACCCAAATCACTTATGCTGTTTTTGATTCTTGTGGAAACTTTGAAGGGTGTAATTTTAACATAAACGTAGTGGAAGTACCTGCTACGCTTGCTATCAACTGTCCGGAAGATCTAATCCTGGAAGCACTGGATGCCACTAGTACCGTATCAGCAACCTGGTCGGAGCCTACCGCAACAACAGATTGTTTTACAGATGGATTAACCGCTTCACAAGTAAGTGGACCTGCTAACGGTAGCGATCTTGCGGTTGGTACTTACCCGGTGATTTATGTATTTACCGACGCTTGTAACAATACCGAAATTTGTACTTTTAATGTAGTCATTAATAGCTGTCCTGATATGGATGGTGACGGTGTTTGTGCCGCAGATGATTGTGATGACAACGACGCAAGTTTACCAGCCGCACCGGGTACAGCGTGTAACGATGGTGACGTAAACACAGAAAACGATGTGATCGGTGAAGATGGTTGTAGTTGTGCAGGTACCATTATTCCTTGTTCAGCTGAAGGCGGTGACGCTGACGGCGACGGAATTTGTGCGGACGTTGATTGTGATGACAATGATGCGAGTTTACCGGCTGCTCCGGGTACGGCTTGTGATGATGGCAATGCGGATACGGAAAATGATGTAATCGGTGCGGACGGATGTAGTTGTGCGGGAACCGTAATCGTGGCATGTGCCAGCGAAGGCGGTGACGCTGACGGCGACGGAATTTGTGCGGATGTTGATTGTGATGACAACGATGCGAGTTTACCGGCTGCACCGGGTACGGCGTGTGATGATGGCAATGCGGATACGGAGAATGACGTAATCGGTGCGGACGGATGTAGTTGTGCGGGAACACCGATTAGTAATGATCCGGATTGTGATGATATCGTAGTTTCTCCGGGGGGTGGAAATATTACCGTGAGTGGATTGAACGCGCCAATTACGAGTGTTCAGATATTTAATTCCAGTTGGAATGAAGTGTTTAAATGTTTTGCAGATTGTGACGCACCAGCGCAAGTGGTGGATGGTTTGCCAGAGGGAAGGTACTTTGTAAAGGTAGGTTTCTATACGAGTTCTTACCAGTTAATTTGTGCCATCGAAGATTATTACGATGTACTTGGTGGAGATCCATGTGCAGCCAATGGCGGTGACGCTGACGGTGATGGTGTTTGTGCCGCAGATGATTGTGATGACAACGACGCAAGTTTACCAGCTGCTCCGGGTACGGCGTGTGATGATGGCAATGCGGATACCGAAAATGATGTAATCGGTGCGGATGGATGTAGTTGTGCAGGAACCGTAATCGTCGTGGCATGTGCCAGCGAAGGCGGTGACGCTGACGGCGACGGAATTTGTGCGAACGAAGATTGTGATGACAACAATGCAAGTTTACCGGCTGCTCCGGGTACGGCGTGTAATGATGGCAATGCGGATACGGAAAATGATGTAATTGGTGCGGACGGATGTAGCTGTGCAGGAACACCCATCGAAACGGGTTGTAATCCAACGTACGTTTTAAGCCCAGGTAATATTACTGTAAATGGATTGAATGGAGCAGTTAATTCTGTGAAACTATTAGACATCTCTAATGGTTGGGCAGATATAGTTAACTGTTTTGGAAATTGTCCTACACCAGCAAGTTTTGATTTGCCCGCTGGACCTTACTTTTTACAAGTAACGGTACGTGATGCCTATTACAACGTAATTTGTGAATTAAACGAAACGATTACCATCACCGATGGTTGTACCACCGGTGCGGCTTGTAATGACAATGATGATTGTACGACGGGTGATGTATTTGATGAAAACTGTAACTGCGCCGGAACACCTGTTGCGGACAACGACGGCGATGGATTCTGTGCCGTGGAAGATTGTGATGACAACGATGCGAGTTTACCAGCTACACCAGGTAGTACTTGTGATGATGGAAATCCGGAGACGACCGGAGACGTTTACGGTGCTGATGGTTGTACCTGTGCCGGCGTAATTGTTGGAGCCTGTAATCCAACGGCAACTCCACTTGACAATACGCTGGTCATATCAGGATTGAGCGGACCGTTCAATGTAATTCAGATATTTAACACGGCCAACTGGAGTACCGTCATTAACTGCTGGGGTGATTGTCAGAATCAGGTAGTGGATGCTGATCCGGGCAATTATTTTGTTAGGTTAAGAGTTCTGGATGATAGTTATCAGGAAGTTTGTGCCATCGAAACCAACGTAACCGTTGGCGGAGGATCTACCTTTAGCATTGCACCGGATACAGAGTTTTTACACTTATTTGCTCGTGAAGAAAACCGTGCTGTTGGACTCAATTGGGTAAATAATTCAGAGTACCGAAATGATTATTTTGTGATCGAACGATCTATTGATGGTGTCAACTTTACTGAGTTGAAAACCGTGGATGCTTTTGGTTATGAAAGTCAGGAGGTGACCAATTACGAAGACGAAGATATCCAGCCTGCTTTAGGAGAAGGATACTACCGTGTACGTCAGGTGTTTGAAGATGGAACATTCCGTTATTCTAACATAGAGAAAGTCAATTTCGATATTGATTTGACGGCGATTGGTTTATTCCCGAATCCAGCGGAAACGGAAGTACAGTTGAGCTTAACTGACTTTGCGGGACGTAGCGCGGAAGTTCAGATTTACAGCCCACTGGGTGTATTGATGGATGCCGTAAGTCTGGAAGAAATTCCGGAACGAGCGATTCGCTTTAACGTAGCAGATTACCAGGCTGGGTTATATACGATTACCGTGAAAGTAGATCAGCGTAAGCGATTTAGTAAACGTTTTGTAAAGATGAAAAGATAGATTGATTGGTGGATTTGCGGATGTGCGGATTCCTGCCTGCCACCGGCAAGGTTTTGATTCGCGGATTCGTAGATTTATTAAACATACCTATGACATATAAGGTCCGTCGGCGATTGCTGGCGGGCTTTTTTTTTGGGGTAGGGGATTGACTTTTAGATTTATTCACCAAAATCAATTTTATTAGCGTCTGCTACTTCATTAAGGATTGTTCCATCATCTGCTTCTACATATCCTCCTAGTTGTTTTGCAACATCAATAATTTTTTGTAAAAGAAAACAATCTTCTCCGAGGCCAAAGGTGATTTCTCCAGACGAATTAAGGTCAAATCCTAAATCTGCCATTGGGTTTTGAAGGTTAGAAAACCAGAGGGCAAATCTATTTGGTGAGATATTTATTCCGTTGGTATTGTAAACTTTATCAACAGGTAGATTTTCCATCCAAATGAAAGAATTGTCATTGTTTACAAATAAAATCCACTTTGATTGACTAATTCCTCCGTCTTTTTTAATGGTAATATTAAAGGCCATGATTGGGATTGTTTACTGTCTTGGTAATTTTTTTAATAGAAAATATCCTATTCCTCTTTTAGATTTTTTTCAAATAAAACATCTTTATGCTCTTTATAATAAGTTCGAATCTCTTCAAAATTTTTTACAATAGTTTCTGTTAGGCATAACGGGCCAATTCTATCTATTTTCCAAGTCAAAAAAACAAGTGCTTCCATTGATGCTTTTGATTTTGTAAAATGACATAAGGAGGCTTCGGGGTTTACAATCTGAAAGGAGGCAACATCTCGGTCTAGAAAAGATTCTAGGATCTTAATCTCTTGGGAGTTAATAGATTTAGTTCCCATGTCGTAAGTGATGATCTTTCCTTTTATGTCAATTCCTTTTTCACGAAGAGATGCAATTTCTTCGTCGGTTAAATCAGAAGGGGTTATATCATTAGCAGCAACGGCTAGCACTAAGACATGATTTGGTGTTAACCTTTGAACGTTTTTGGTATCTCCTAAATGTTGATAGAAATTATCTAAAGTGTTATTTGTTTTACAGCTATGCAACGTCCAGATACATTGACAAAGTATCATCCAATAAAAAAATTTAGGAGTGGTCATGTTTTATAGTTTTTTTAAATGAAATCTTCAAACCACCGCCCATCTCCGTCACTCCCAATCCCGGAAATCTCCCCCAATCCCGGCAGCAGCACCTCCAGTCCAATCTCCTCCGCCTTCGCCAAAAACCGCTCCACCGGCTCCTTCCACGAATGCTGCGCCAACGCAAAACCCGCCCAGTGCACCGGCATCGCTTTACGAACACCCGCATCCAACGCCGCCTGTACACTCTCCTCCGGAAACAGGTGCGTCATTGGCCAGTTTTCATTATACTGACCACATTCCATAAAACCAAAATCAAAGGGACCAAGTTTTTCGCCAACCGTTTTAAAGTGGTCGCCGTAGCCACCATCTCCGCTAAACCAAATCTTTTCTGTCGGGGTACAAATTGACCAGCCACCCCATAAAGACTTATCCCGGTCGTGGAGTCCGCGTCCCGAAAAATGCCGGGTTGGTGTATAAGTAATTTTAATGTTATTAAAAATGGTGTCGTCCCACCAATCAAATTCTGTAACTAAATCTGCCTCAATTCCCCAGGCTGCCAGATGTCGTTTGACGCCCAGTCCGACAAAATATTTTTTGGTCTTTGCTTTTAATTTTTGAATACTCGCCAAATCCAGATGATCGTAATGGTCGTGGGTAATCAGCATCAAATCAATCTCCGGAAATTCATCAATCAAATCCAGGGTGTTCTCTGAAAATCGGGGCGTCGTAAAGGGGGCAATGGGGGAGCAGTCTGGTCCCAGCATTGGATCGAGCAAAATCGTTTTTTGATGTATTCTGAATAATAAAGCCGAATGACCATACCAGATGAATTTTGCTTTTTCCGGGTGTACCGAATCATCAAGAAACGCCATTTTATTGAATGGAATAATTGGAAGTGGCGCGGCAGGCTGTCGAATTTTACCCTCAAAAATTTGGCGATAGAGAAAACCCGGTAACCTTTTTAACTTAAAATCCATAGAAGTTGCTACCAGATTTTGAAAGTAGCCTTTCTGCCAGTTGGGGGATTTTTCGTACTTTTGACGGATTCCTTTGGTAATCCTTCCGCCGAACTGTTTTAATAACATGCTGTACTTTTTCTTTTGAAATGATCAGGAATACGCTGACAAATAGTAACGACGCTCGGTGTCTGCCTCTTTTTTATTTGCTAAAATACTAAAAAGTATCTATCAACCCCTAATCCTAATCTTCAACTCGTTAAACATGAAAAAAATATTTATTGTCATTCTCTGGCTATGCTCCTGGAGCCTCTCCGCGCAGGATTTCTATGATCTGGAAACCATCCAAATCATCGAAATTTACTTTAGCCAATCCAACTGGGACCAGATTCTGGATGCGGCTAAAAATAGTACCGAAGATTATACCCTGGCTACGTCGGTAGTTATCAACGGAGAAGTATTCGACAGCGTCGGCGTTAAATATAAAGGCAACAGCACGTACAATGCCAACCAAACCAAAAATCCTTTTCATATCGAACTCGATACTTACAAAGAGCACGATTATCAGGGCTATAAAGATATTAAATTGAGCAACGTGGCCAAAGATCCATCGTTTTTACGGGAAGTTTTATCTTACCAGATTTTAAGACAATACATGGCCGCACCGCTTTCAAATTTTGCCAACGTTTACGTAAACGGGACATTAATGGGCCTTTACAGTAATTCGGAGGCAATCACTAAAACTTTTGTCAAGGATAGGTTTGGTTCTAAAAACAATACATTCGTTAAATGTAATCCAATTGACGGTGCCGGACCAGGCACCACTGCTCTGCCAAACCTCCGATACTTGGGAGACAATATTACCAGCTATGACGACGCTTACGAGTTGAAATCAGATGAAGGTTGGGACGAGTTGATTGACCTTTGCGATACGCTGGCAAATCATACGGAAGCAGTGGAACAAATTTTAGACGTTGATAAGGCACTCTGGATGCTGGCGTTTGATAACGTGCTGGTTAATCTGGATAGTTATATTGGTGGTTTTGCTCAGAATTATTACTTATACCGGGATGATTACGGACGTTTCGCTTCCATAGTCTGGGACCTCAACGAATCCTTCGGGAAGTTTGCCAGAACAGGTAATGGCAACTTAAATAATACCGCCGCCAAGCAAACTATGAGTCACCTGTTACAAATTGACGACGCGGATTATCCGTTGATCAGCCAGTTGTTAAATGTTCCGCTGTATCGCCGGATGTACCTGGCTCACGTCAAAACAATGCTGTTGGAAAATTTCGATAATGATAGTTATTTTGAAACGGGACAACAGTTACAAGCCCTCATCGCCGACGCGGTTCAGGCGGACAATAATAAATTTTTCACCTATAATAATTTTCTGGACAATCTAACGAGTGATATTGGCGGTGGTGGCGGACCAGGTGGACCCGGAGGTGGACAGACAACTCCAGGGATTACCAATCTAATGAATGGAAGAGTAGATTATTTGTTAGGTCTGAGTGATTTCACCAACGTAGAACCGACGATTACGGATATTGCTGCTTCCGATACAGCCCCGACGGTAAATAGTACCGTCACCATGACCGCGAATATCACGGATGCAACGACTGCTTACCTCGGTTACCGGACGGAACGATTTGCTCCCTTTACGCGCATTGAAATGTTTGATGATGGTAGTCATAACGACAGTGCGGCGGGTGATGGCATCTTTGGTGTTGATTTATTTATCGAAGATTTTTTTACTGAGTATTACATTTACGCAGAAAATAATCAGATGGGTAAATTCTCTCCTGTACGGGCCGAGCACGAATTTTATACGCTGACGGCGACGCTGACCAATCCAGAAATCGGCGATCTGGTCATCAACGAATTTATGGCGTCCAACGAGGAAACGGTAGCCGATCAGGACGGAGAATTTGACGACTGGATTGAACTTTATAACAATGGAAATACAGCAATTGATCTGAGTGGATACGCATTGTCTGACGATGCCGGAGAATTAACCAAGTGGATTTTTCCGGAGGGCATAAATATCGGGGCCGGATTCTATCTGATCGTCTGGGCGGACAGTGACGAAGACCAGGAAGGATTGCACGCCGGATTTAAATTATCCGCTTCCGCCGAATCTATCTATCTGGTGGACCCTTCCGTTAATATCATTGATGAAGTTACTTATTACGATCAGGTCAGTGATGTTACGTACGGTCGCTTTCCAAATGGAACCGGAAATTTTCAGCGGCTCGAACCTACTTTTAACGCGGAGAATGATGTTTTTACCAGCACCCAGGAACTGGAAACGGTCTATTATGATTTCTATCCCAATCCGACGAGCAGTGAGTTGTTTTTAAATTTTGATCAGCCCGAAAATATCAACCTGCATTTTTACCGGGCCGACGGACAACTGTTTAAAAAAGAATATTTTGCGGATGCTGCCACGGATTTTCAGGTGGATATCAACGACTGGCCGACGGGAATTTATTATGTGTTGATCCAGGGAACGGACTTTGTGATTAATGAGGTTTTGGTGGTGGAGAGGTGATGAATGTTGAGTCGCTTTGCTTGTTGAAACGTTGAGTCGCTTCGCTTGTTGAAACGTTTAGAAAAATTAAAATAAAGTATTGCATCCGACCGTAATTTTTAATTTTTTTGCCCCGGCCCTAAAGGGAGAAAATTAAAAATTACTGCAGTCTCTTCTTTTTTGGGAAAAGCCCAACGGGCAATCCATGAAAAAAAAATCACTCAAAACACCCTTTATGGCCAGGGGGATTTTGAGTGATTTTTTTAATCTGCATATCAATCTATCAGAAAGTAAATTCGGCAAAAAATGATGGAATTTTACCCCGGCCTGAAGGGAGATTCCATCATTTTTTGCCTTGCGGTTATCAATAGAAACTGTATGAAACAATCTGTGTATCAAAACATTAGGAAATTCACACAACTGCACTTTAAAATGTTTATTTGTTTAACCTGCCTTCCTGCGTCAGCAGGCAGTTATACCAATGAAAAACAAGAAAAAAACCACCTAATTTTTCAGCTTAAAATGCGAAAAAAATATTAAGTTTGTCCAGGCTTAATTGTAGACCTCGTATTTGCTTCCACAGTTGAAGTTTGAGGCGTCAATTGGGCCTTCATTTTTCTTGTAGCTCTTTGTGAAACAGGTGCCTGACTCATTAACGCTATTTCCTCCTTTATTTCTGCCTCTTGCTGTTCTGTCTTTTCCTCTTTTTGCTTATTGATCGTTCGATTTATATGCTGCTTATCTATTTGACAATCGAACGGCTTATTACTTTTTAGCATACCAAAAATTACTTTGGTTAATTTATGCATTAGAATCCCCATGGTGCTACCATGGCCTCTTCCCTTTGCTCTGTGGGCAGCATACATCTCTTTGAAATAAGGGTTATGAACCACGACTCCTCGCGCT
>CAKZUV010000273.1 GCA_937921555.1 uncultured Saprospiraceae bacterium | reverse complement strand
GTAGTCTGAACAAGGATTTGGTCGTCTTCGTTTTATCACACATGGCCTAGCTCTTTCTCAATCTCATAATCTCTTGTCAGCGCCATGAATTAAGCTGTTAATATTTGGACAATCATAACTTCTTTGACACATTGACGAAGGAAAGAAAGAAATGCTAAACAAACTTGGATTATTGTATTAAAACAATAGCCGTGTACGTACATGTAACAGACCAAGGCTGCTCTGCTAGCTAGCCGGAGTCAGTTGTTAGCCATTTGAGTGCCAATGTTGAAAAAAGCTCTTGAATCATCGGCAGCAAACTCTGTTGTTGCTGCTGCTGTTGTTGCTGTTGCATCCGGCGCATGGCACGGGAGAGATTTTTTTTGGTGTCCATATCGTCCGGTGCAATCCGCAAGGAATTTTTATAGGCTTCTACACTTTTCTCAAACTCCTGTTTTTCAAAATAAGCATTACCCAGATTGTGAAAAGCATTGGCGCGCATTTCCGGATCGAGCGAAGCGCCAGCCGCCGCCTCAAACTGCGGAATGGCCTCATCGAAGCGGCCTTGCTTGTAAATCGCATTGCCGAGATTGTATTTGGATTGTGCGGCGTTTTCTTTTTCGAGTGCCCGGCGGTAGTTAATTTCTGCGTCGCTGAAGTCTCCCTTTTCGTAAGCGTTGTCTCCGAAACGAAGGGATTTATGGGCTGTCTGAGCGGACAGGGAATTACCAATTGAAATTAAAAAAGAGAGCAACAAAACAAATGGTATACAACTTATCCGGTCGAACGATATGCTTTTTTGTAATCTTTTCATGGTAAAAATTTATAGACAGTAAAATATTCTAAGAAAATAAATCTTTTCCTTTCAGTAATTTATTTTTTCGGTAAGAAATAAAAAATTCTATCACCAAAAACAAAAGTGCAAAACCAATAAATATTTGAAAATAACTTTCGTATTCACTGAATGATTTTTGCTCCTGTTCTTTTTTATCCATCTGATCAATCCGCTTACGGAATTCAGTGATGATCCGTTCGTTGGCCGTAATATTAAAATAAGCACCATTTCCGGCTTTCGCCAAACCACCCAGCATTTCTTCGTTGAGTTTACTGTAAACGGTGTTCCCACTTTCGTCTTTTTTAAATGTACTGCGACCACCCGCATAAATCGGAATGGAACCACCTCCTTCCGTTCCTACCCCAACAGCAAATATTTGTAGTCCATTATTGTTCGCCTCTTCGGCCCGCTCCATCATTCCCGGTTCGTGATTTTCTCCGTCCGTCACCAGGATGAGTGCTTTGTGGTGTTTGTTGTCTTCTTCAAAAGAACGTTCGGCCAAATCAATTGCCTCCCTGATCGCCGTTCCCTGTACGGGCACCAGATTCGGATTTGCACTTTTGACAAATAACTGAGCCGCCGCGTAGTCTGCCGTCAGTGGCATTTGTAAATAAGCGTTTCCCGCAAAAATAATCAGCCCGATACGCTCACCCCGCAATCCATCGATCAACTGTAAGGTAAACTGCCGGGCCCGTTCCAGCCGGTTGGGTCGGATATCTTGTGCCAGCATACTGTTGGAAACATCGAGGGCAATAATCACATCCGCACTTTTCAATTTAACCTTTTCCTTTTTAGAACCCCACTGCGGATTGGCCCATCCGATAATCAAAAAAACAAGCGACAACATCAACAACACAAACTTCAGGGTATGTTTATAACGCGAAACCTCGGGCATCAGTTGTTGTAACAAATGATGATCTCCAAATTTTTCCAACGCCCGGCGACGAACGGTCCACATCCAAAAAAAGAGACCAATTAATATTGGAATCAGTATGAAGGCGTACAAATAAACACTATGTTCAAATCTAAACATTTCCTAGGGTATGGTTCTGAAAATCGTGTATCTTAAAATTATTTCTAAAAATATAAAAATCAATGCGGTCAACGCGAAATTATGGAAGATCTCCGTGTACCTGCGGATCGTGGTCACCTCTATTTCTGTCTTTTCCAACTGATCGATCAGACCATAAATCTGTTCCAATTTTTCTGCGGAGTCCGCCCGGAAGTAACGTCCGCCGGTCATCTTTGCGATTTCGGTTAACAATTCTTCGTCAATCTGTACGGTGGCCAATCCAAAAATATATTGTCCATTGCTGCGGCGGCTGACAGGGGCCAGCGCACGACCACGGGAACCGACACCAATCGTATAAACTTTTACACCAAATTCCCGGGCAATTTCAGCGGCTGTTTTGGGCTGTACGTAGCCGGCGTTGTTATCTCCGTCCGTCAGCAGGATGACCACTTTACTTTTTGCTTCACTGTCTTTGAGCCGGTTAACTGCCGTGGCCAGTCCCATCCCGATAGCCGTTCCATCCTCGAGTAGTCCGCAGGTCAATTCTGATAAAAACTGTTTGACGACCCCGTGGTCGGTGGTCAACGGACACTGACTAAACGCTTCTCCGGCAAAAACCACCAGTCCCAACCGGTCAAAACTTCGCTTTTCGACAAACTCGGTAGCAACGGCTTTACTCACTTCCAGACGATCAGGTTTAAAATCCTGCGCCAGCATACTGCTCGACAAATCCATCACCATCATGATGTCAATTCCTTCGGCTTTAATTTCTTCTTCCTTCAATGTTCGCTGCGGACGGGCCAGCGCGATGACCAGCATCAAAAAAGCCAGTGCACGTAAAATCGGCAAAACCGCCCGGAATTTTCCTTTCCAGGAATCGAGGCCTTCGATGGAGTCCAGGGTAGACATCCGCAGGTTGGCGTAACGTTCGGTGTGCCGGTAATAATACCAGACCCCAATCGCCGGCAAAAGCAAAAGGAGGATAAAAAAGAACGGATGAACGAAGGAAATATTTCTAAAAATTAATAGCATATCTTTTTTTAAGCCCCGGTAGTTGGTTGTTCAGGAATCAATTTGGTTTTTTCAACAAAATCATTGGCGTAGCCCATTAATTTTTCGTGCGCAGATTCGGGTGGCGATGCTTTCGCAAATTTTACCAAATCCGCCAGCTCCAGCATTTCCCGCAATTTTCCTTTCCACTCGTCACTCAAACGGATTGGTTTTAAATCTCCTAAAATTTCGTAAGTGGTTGATTCCAGTGCTGCAATTCCATACCGGTTTTCGAGGTATTCTCTGACGATAAAAGTCAGTTGAGACTGATACTCTTTGACCGCACCATTTTGCCAAAGTTGTTTAGCTTTTAATTCCTGTAGCTTTCTTTGAGCAATTACGTGAGCTGGTTCGATAACGATCTGCTTCTTTTTGGGTGGAAGTTTTTTGTTTTGTGCGCGACGGTAAAGGAAATAAATCAGTCCTCCGACGAGTCCAATCAACAAAAAGACCAGCAATAGCGGCGCCACGTCTTCGAAGGTCATCGGCTCTACGTAGATTGGTTTGATCGGTGCGAGGGCAACCGTATCTACGGCGGCTTCCTGGGTCGGTTCGGGAACTACATCGTCTACATTGATGATGAGTTCTCTGGTAGCCATCGTATTGGTAGTTCCGTTTTTTTGAATACTAAAAGGAATGGACGGAATGAAGAAGCTACCACTTTCAAAGACCGTAAAAACGATATTCCGGCGCACGGTTGTTTGGCTTGCCACCGTCACGGTGTCCCATCCAGACTGCGTGGTGATTACCTCAATATTTTCGACTCCTTCCAGGACGGTCAAATCTACGTTGCTGATACTTTCTCCCGTGGGATAACTCGCTTCCAGGGTCAGATTCATCTGATCACCAATCAGCATCCGGGTACTATCCAGGGTGGCCGTTACCCGCACTTGAGCCGCCACGGAAGTCATTCCTGCCGTCCAGCAAATTAATATACCAACTAAGAGTCTGATCAATTTCTTCATCCCTATCTTGTCCGCTTTTTAAAAAATTTCAATAAAGCATTTACGTAAGATTCGTCGGTACGGATACTCACGTGATCCGTACGACTTTTGATAAACGTTGATTGTAAATAACTATAATTTTCCACAAAGAAATTACGGTAACGATCCCGAACGCGGGCCGAACCGGAGTCCAGCCACCGAACCGATTTTGTTTCCGGGTCCAACGCACGAATCAGGCCGACATTGGGTAATTCTTCTTCGCGCGGATCGTAAAGATGCACCCCGATAATATCGTGACGACGCGCTGCAATCCGCAACGAATCTTCGTAACCTCTGGTGATAAAATCTGATAAGATAAAAGTAATACTGCGTTTTTTAATCAGATTATTCAGATACTGTAAAGCAATACTGATATCCGTTCCGGTTCCTTTTGGTTCGAAATTTAACAATTCCCGGATAATTCTTAGAATGTGTTGTTTACCTTTTTTGGGTGGAATATATTTTTCGACCTGATCGGTAAAAAACAATACACCGACTTTGTCATTATTCTGAATAGCAGAGAAAGCCAGTACCGCAGAAATTTCGGTCAGAATTTCATTTTTCATTTGCTTGACGGTACCAAAAAATCCGGAAGGACTGACGTCGATCAGAAGCATGACGGTGAGTTCCCGTTCTTCTTCAAATACCTTGATATGGGCATCACCGGATCGCGCGGTTACGTTCCAGTCGATGTTACGGACGTCGTCTCCATACTGATATTCCCGAACTTCACTAAAAGACATACCGCGTCCCTTGAAGGCACTGTGGTACTCTCCGGAAAAGATATGTTTGCTCAAGCCGCGCGTCTTGATTTCTATCTTTCGTACTTTTTTTAGTAGTTCGTTGGTATCCATTTTTTTGCTGTTGGCTTTTGGCTGTTAGCCGTTGGCTTTTGGCGCTCTTCTATCGCATTTTTTTACGCGGCAGAAGAAAGCTAATAGCTAACCGCCTCTTTAATACTTTCCTTTCATGAAGTTTTCAATAATATCGTTTTTTACAAAAAATGCTTTCAACTTTTTGTAAGGAATGGTTACGCTCTGGCGTCCGTAGAGCGGATGATAACCGGTGGCGAAATAAATGCCTTCGGAACGAAAGTTAAACGCTTCAAATTGCTGGGTATCTAACCATTCTATAAAGCTTGTATCCTTGGCGTAAGCATGCTGTAACAAACGATTTTTCATATATTTTTTGGCGTAGGCCACGTAATCAAATTCCGCTTTAAAAATATCTTTGGCCAAAATTTCTTTACCGGATTTCAGATTAAAATTCAGGCTTTGACTGGTCGGATTTTTGGTCCAGGAACTGGAGAAATGCATTTGCCCGCTGATCAGATCTTTGTTATAAACATCGATGTCCGTCCAGGCGTGTGCTCTCAGCATCTGCCGCATCGAAGGGATGGGTGTCTGACGCATGGATACAATTTCGTTCATGTATTTTTTAGCATTTCCGTTCCAGGCCAGCATAATTTCTTCTATCCACTCGTTGAACGATTCATTTCTGGTTTTTGGATATAAAACGTCGTAGCTGGTGGCGTAATCTGCGTACTCGTGGCAGCCAACGGGCAGATTTACGTCCGGATGAAAAGTAGCCGTAAATTCTTTACCACTAGCTTTTATATAATTTACATTAAATTTATTTTTATCATCAAAACTACCTTCTATTTTCCCCTGAGGATGATTCATTTCATCCTTGATGGTCAGATAATAATTATCAAAAGTATCGCTGTACCCCTTTATCTTTTGCGTATTTGTTTTATTTAAAAAGATAAAAGAACCCATCACTTTTCCAGCACCATTTTTTTGCAGAATCATTCTGGCTTTGTCCTTTCCGATATTTCCGGTATAAATTCTGACCCATTTATTATCCCCACAATAAGAAGGTACTTCAACCTTGTTTTTGACTTCTTCCAGTTTCAGATTTGACCCCAGATTGTTATCCACGTTTTGCCACGTCCCCCGGATTCCCGATTCGGTATATTCTCCTTTTAAGTATCCGGTGATTAAACCTTCCGGGTCGTACTCCTGTAGTATTATATTATTTTTTTTGGCTTCGCCCACCAAATAGAAAACAGTCTTACTACGCAGGTACTCCATCTTTCCTTTGATGTCTTTACCATCACCCGCCAGGGTTAATACCACATCATTTATGTCATTAAATCTTCCTTTATAATATTTCACCCACTCCACTTTTTCCGGCTTTTCAAATAAACCCAATACCGGCTCACCGGTCCAGAAAGTCTGAGCCGAAAGCATTGCGCTGAACAGCGAAAAGAAAATTAAAAAAACAATATTATTACATTTCATTCTACACTTTATTTTAAAATACCATCTCGCAGTTTAATGATCCCTAACTGCCCCAATATTTTTTCTAAAAACATAAAAGCACCAGTCCGTATTTTAAGGTACTGCTACGGTATTTAAAATCTTATCAATAATATCTTCCTGCGTTATTTCTTCGGCCTCCGCCTCGTAGGTCAGACCGATTCGGTGACGGAGTACGTCGTGACAAATATTGCGGATATCCTCGGGGATTACGTAGCCTCTTCTTTTCAGGAAAGCATAAGCTTTGGCAGCCATGGCCAGATTG
>CAKZUV010000272.1 GCA_937921555.1 uncultured Saprospiraceae bacterium | reverse complement strand
TTTCCCTGGAACAAACAGATTGCAATTTTTTAAATTTCACATTTAAATTTATTTTTATTGTTCCTTTTTTTGCAGAAAAAAAACGAAACCAAAAAATCTGCCGCCTGTCGCATTTTTCGAATTCGGCACTTCTAATAAAATATCAAACCGAATAAACTCGCTTTTGAGTTCTGTTTTTAAAGTTTAAGTTATTGATTATCAGTCGTTTACTCTTGATTTAATTGCAGTTTAGCTCACACAGTATTCGTTTTAAGATATTTTATTAATATACCGAATGGAAAAAAGCTCAAGGTCGGAAACCTCATTAAACGGGAACAGTTCCGGTCATTATGGAAGCATTTATTATTGGGAAATTTCTGTAAGAGTTTGAATTTGATGCAAAAAATGAAAGAAGAAATTTTCAAGGCCCATAGGGTAAATTGAATACCCTAACAAATAGGACGTAACCTATACCTTAATATTTTCGTACGATCACTAATCAATAATCACCTAAAAAAAGGATTTCTACCGCATGGATATTTCCGTCGTCATACCACTGTTTAACGAAGATGAATCGCTTTCTGAACTGGAAGCATGGATTCGTAAAGTGATGGAAGCCAACGGCTATTCCTACGAAATCGTTTTTATCGACGACGGAAGCCGGGACCAGTCCTGGTCTGTGATCGAAAAACTGGTGGATCAGAATCCCAATGTTCGCGGGATCAAATTCCGCCGTAATTACGGAAAATCTGCCGGCCTCAATACCGGGTTTGAAGCGGCCAGAGGAAATGTGGTGATTACCATGGACGCAGATCTCCAGGACAGCCCCGAAGAAATTCCGGAACTCTACCGAAAAATTACCGAAGAGGGATACGATCTGGTTTCCGGGTGGAAAAAGAAACGCTACGACCCCATCACCAAAACCATTCCTACTAAATTTTACAACGCTGCTACCCGCTGGATCAGCGGCATTCAGCTCAACGATTTTAATTGCGGATTAAAAGCCTACCGCAGTCAGGTCGTCAAAAGTATCGAAGTATACGGAGAGATGCACCGGTACATTCCGGTGATTGCCAAATGGTCTGGATTTAATAAAATCGGAGAACAGGTGGTGCAGCATCAGGCCCGGAAATACGGAGTCACCAAGTTTGGTATCTGGCGCTTTATCAACGGTCCGCTGGATTTGATTTCTATTTTGTTTGTTGGAAAATTTGGCAAACGTCCCATGCACTTTATGGGCGTCATGGGGACTTTTATGTTCATGATTGGCCTGCTTACTTTTTGCGGATTAGGCTTCAACAAAATCTATCAGCTTACCCAGGGATTACCCGCAAAAAACATTGCTCTGATTTCCTGGTTCTACGTTGCTTTGACCACTATGATCATTGGTACCCAGCTTTTTCTGGCTGGCTTCCTCGCCGAACTGGTCGTTCGGAATGCCCCAGATCGTAACTCTTACCTTATTGAAAAATCCATCGGGAAGGTGAAGAGTATTCGCGAAACTAAGGGCACCAAGCCTGATCCGGTCGGATGAAATGTAGAAAATTGATTATTGAAAAAAATAAATAAACGTCCCAACCAACACACCACTCAGCACCATCGTCCCGTCCATCAATCCGGTATAAAAATAATCACTTCGTTGCGGAGTGATTTTTTTTATTAAAATAATCGTTGCCAGATAAGTGAGGATCAGGGCGACCGCATTTGGAATCGAATAATAAAACTGGTACTGACAAAAAATGGTGATCCCAATTGAAATCCCTACCATTCCAACCGCGATATTTTTAGTGCGTTCTATGCCCCATTTTGCTGGTAATGTCCGGACCGCTGATTGTTCGTCCACCTGCAAATCCCGGATGTCGAAAGGCAGGGTAATTGCAAAAATAAACAATACTCGTTCAATAAAAGTAAGTAGTATGCCCTGATGGGGGAGTAATCCGTATTCTATGGCTGGCAATAATACGGTGATCCAGGCCCAGACCAGCGCGACTAAGAAAATTTTTATATCATTTAAATCTCTCAGGCGCTTTTTATTTCCCAGTATCGGCAGCACATATCCCAGCGAGATAATCCCGGGAATAATCAAGGCAAGCTGTGTCGGGCGACTCAATTGAAAAAAGGAAAAGGCAGCGATGACCGCACCAATTCCTGCGTACCATTCAATGTGGCGTTTATGCGCAATGATAACCGTATATCTTTCTAATTGAAAATAAGCATGCGCTATGGACATCCCGATAATGCGGTGTAGCGCGTACAAGAACAGCGTTCCAAAAAAGACAAATCTGGTCAGGGCATCGAAGTGAAATTCCTGTTGATAAATTAAGGTAGTTTGCCAGAGCAGCGCCAGACTTCCGACGGCAATCCAGAAATTTCCGTATAGTACCAAATCGATAAATTTGTAAATGATACTGTTTTTCGAAACCTTCATGGGACGTGCATTGATTCGACTTCTGGTTTTTCACTAAAGCGTGGTAGCGCAGTGGCAGGTCCTCTGTAGCGTGGGAGGTTGAAAGATCTACTTTAGAAGATGGTTTTTTTATTAAAAATTGTTGAGCGGCTTTCAGAGGATTTGCCACTCAACAATTTTAAATAAGCTCTAAAAATACTTGAAGTTATGATTCTTTTTAATGTTTTTCAAACTCTCAAAAATTAGTTTGATAACGGCTTCGACGTCGTCCTTGTGCGCCATCTCTACCGTCGTGTGCATATAACGCAGCGGCAGAGAAATCAAAGCTGCGGGAACCCCCGCGTTGGAATAGGCGAAAGCATCTGTATCGGTACCCGTTGCCCGGCTGGAAGCCTCCCGCTGAAATTTGATTTTTTTCTTCTCTGCGGTGTCAATAATCAGCTGCAGTAATTTATTGTGTACCGCCGGAGCATAGGTAACCGAAGGTCCGAGGCCGGCTTTGATATCGCCCACTTTCTTGGGCGTAATCAGCGGTGTATGTGTATCGTGGGTAACGTCGGTAACGATGGCCACGTTTGGTTTGATTCGTTCGGCGATCATCTGTGCCCCCCGCAAACCAATTTCTTCCTGGACGGAGTTAACAATGTATAAACTGTATGGTAACTTTGTTTTACTTTCTTTAATCATACGGGCTACCTCAGCCACACAGAATCCACCCATGCGGTTATCAAGGGCACGACCGACGTAATATTTGTCATTCAGCATCATCATCTCATCTTCAAAGGTAATAACACAACCCACGTGGATACCCATCTTTTCAATTTCTTTTTTATCCTTGGCACCTACGTCGATAAAAATATTTTCCAGCGTAGGCGTCAGTTTTGCGTCAGCACCTTTGCGAAGGTGAATTGCCGGCCAGCCGAAGACGCCTTTTACGATCCCTTTTTTGGTGTGAATGTTTACCCGTTTGGAAGGCGCAATAATATGATCTGAGCCACCATTCCGGATCACGCTAATGAACCCGTCATCGGAAATAAAATTAACAAACCAGCTGATTTCGTCGGCGTGTCCTTCGATGACTACCCGGTAATCCTGACCTGGATTGATAATTCCGTAAGCGGTTCCGTAATCGTCGATATGGTACTCATCTACGTAGGGTTTGAGGTAATTAAGCCATAATTTTTGCCCGGGACTTTCAAAGCCTGTCGGTGAAGCATTATTAAGATATTTCTGAAGAAATTTTTCAGACTTTTGAGTAATGATTGCCATAATATTAATTAGAGGTTTAGGTTTTCTTTGGAATCAGGATTTATGAGTGGCTCCTTGCCATTCCCGTGGATTTTTACTCCATTCCTGTAAAGATGCAAGATTTTTTTGATCAATATAATTAATGTCGATCGCTGCTGCGATGAGCGCTTCGTAGTTTGAAAGGGTAGCAAAAACACAATCTGCTTTTTCAAAAGCGGCTTTGGCCGCCGGAAATCCGTAAGAAAAAATGGCGAGTACACCGGCCACGGTACAACCCCGGTCACGTAGTACTTCCACTGCTTCCAGACTGCTTCCGCCGGTAGATATCAGGTCTTCGATCACCAATACCCGTTCATTGCCCCGTAATTCCCCTTCAATTTGGTTTTGTCGGCCATGACCTTTAGCTTTGCTGCGTACGTACACAAAGGGAAGATCCAACGCCTCGGCCAGTAAAGCGCCGTGGGCGATACCGGCAGTTGCCACCCCTGCAACAACCTGAAAAGGCTGGAAAGCGGCAGATTGCCGGACCATTGCGGCAATGACCGCTTTCCGGACTGGTGGATAAGACAAAACAATGCGATTATCGCAATAGATGGGAGACTTAATTCCCGAAGCCCAGGTAAACGGGTTTGCCGGATTTAATTTTATTGCCTTAATTTGCAGTAAGTTATGGGCAATTTCAGCCGCAGTTTCTTCTTTTTTGTTCTTCATTTAAAAATTTAATATAAACGGCAACAAATGTACAAAATATATATTAACAGCACACCACTTTTTATTGCGAATAGTAAATATGTGAAGAAACTGTTTCCAATCACCAAAGGTGCGCTGATTGCCCGTTATTCCGGTAAGCCTAAATCTCTGCTCAATTACATCGATAGTCTGGAAAAACCTAACAAATTTAAGTTTGTTGTTTTGCACAGCAATGACTCAAAAGCCTGTTTTGAGGATTTTAAAGCCGTTTTCAAAGTAATCGAGGCTGCCGGTGGCCTGGTTTTTAAAAAACCTAAGAAGAAAAAGATATTAATGATCCACCGACAGGGCTTTTATGATCTTCCTAAAGGTAAAATTGACAAAGGCGAACAGGTAAAAGCGGCTGCGGTCCGCGAAGTCAAAGAAGAGACCGGCGTTAAAAATCTTAAGTTAGGCAGAAAAATCACAAAAACCTATCATACTTACCGGGATCGGAAAAACCGCAGAGTGCTGAAAATAACGCATTGGTACCGGATGACGACCAAAGAAAAGAAATTTACTCCTCAGCTGGAAGAAGATATCGACCTGGTATTCTGGATGAAACCGAAAAAATTTCTCTCCGTTCAGCGCAAAGTTTACGGGAATATCCTGGACGTGATCCGAACTGAAGTGGGCGGGAGTTTATGATATTTTCTGTTTTTTGCTATCCACCGAAGTAGGTCGTTATGGAAGTCGTAATAACTGACAATTCCGGGTATAGTTTTATTATTAGCCAACAGCATTTTATCTAATGGACCAAAGAATCCGTACCGTCATCGCCGAGAGTATTTCTATCAAGCAAGCCATCCTCGCGGATACTGCGTTGCTCGACCAACTGGAAAATATCACCGCTCGTTGTGTCGCCACACTCCAGGCTGGCGGACAGCTCCTCTTTTGTGGTAATGGAGGTAGTGCCGCCGATGCGCAGCATCTCGCCGGAGAATTCTCTGGCCGGTTTTATCTGGATCGTGATCCACTGCCCGCCGAGGCGCTGCATGTCAATACTTCTTTTCTGACCGCTGTGGCGAATGACTACGACTTTGCGTCTGCTTACGCCCGTTCCGTCGCTGCGAAGGGCCGTCCGGGAGATATCCTGTTCGCTATTTCTACTTCCGGAAATTCTCCCAACATTTTGCAGGCCGCGCAGATGGCTAAAACAAAAAATATGGAAGTGGTCGGAATGACCGGGGCCAGCGGAGGACAATTGGCCACCCTGGTAGATCACCTGCTCAACGTACCCAGCACCGATACACCCCGTATCCAGGAATGTCATATTCTGCTGGGACATATCATTTGTGAGTTGGTTGAGAAAAGAATTTTTGGACACTTAAATTCAAAATGAAGGTCTATGCGATTACCCGACTTTGATACATCCTGGACGCTGTTTCTGGATCGGGACGGGGTCATCAACCGCCGCCTGCCGGGACAATATGTAACCCGTCCGGATGAGTTTGATTTTTTACCGGGCAGTCTTAATGCTATCAATCGACTTAATAAAGTTTTTGGAAAAATTTTTGTTGTTACAAATCAGAAAGGAGTTGGCAAAGGATTGATGACACAGAATGATCTGGATGATGTTCACGAACAGATGCTGTCTGATCTGAACAAAGCAGGCGGAAAGATTGACGCTGTATTTGCGGCTACGGCTGCCAAGCTAACGCCTCAAAGCGATCATAAACCCAATCCCCTGATGGCTCTAAAAGCCCAACAATCTTTTCCCGAAATTGATTTTAAAAAATCCGTTATGGTCGGAGATTCTATCTCTGATATGGAATTTGGTTTCGGACTCGGGATGTGGACCGTACTGGTTGAGGGAAAAGAAGAAGAAAAAGAAGCAGCCGCCACCATTCGGGTCAATCAAAGAACACCATCGCTGGCAGTCTGGACGGATTTGACCATTAAAGAGTAAGATCACAGTCTACATTCCACCAGAAAATTAAGTATTCTTTTTGTGTGTTTCTTTTGCATTCGTGTCTCTGTGAGCATCGGAATGCAGGCGATTTCAATCTATCAGCCATTACCAGCTAGCTGAAAAGGTCGTCTTAATTCATTTTAAATCAAAAAAGTTACATTAATAAAAAATATTTTCAAAAAAGTTACAGAAAATTTGTTTTTCACCTAAAACATTCCCTATCTTGTCCCCGTAAGTAATAAGAAACACGCCTTTTTATGAAAATTACGGAAGAACAAGCCATTCAACTTTCTCCTGATCCGAAGTCCACCAAGGCCGGCCAAAAGCTCGCTACCCCGGCCAAGTGGGTAAAACGCGAAGTCCACGAGGCGGCTTTGTGGGGCGATTGTCAGGGGAGTGGCAAGAATCCCTACCGGACCATGATCGACCGGACCAATATCGCTTTTAAGTGTAGCTGTCCGAGTCGTAAATTTCCCTGTAAGCATGGATTGGGACTCCTTTTTTTGTATATAAAATCTCCCGAAATTTTTAATCAGCAAACGGATCTCACTGAGCCGGTAGCAGAGTGGTTAGATAAAAGAAATCAAAGAGAAGAGAAAAAAAAGGAGAAGGAATCAAAGCCGGTAGATAAGGAAGCGCAGGCGAAAAGAATCGAAAAACGAACGAAAAAAATAGCGGCCGGAATTAATGAAATTAACTTGTGGATGGAAGATCTTGTGCGTACAGGTATTGCGACGGTTCCCCAGCAATCCTATGAGCTGGTCAGCAAAATTAAACCACGGATGATAGACGCGCAAGCGCCCGGTCTGGCCGCCCGCCTGGATCGAATGTCTCAACTCAATTTTTTTAAAGAAGGCTGGCAGACCGATTTATTGAGAGAAGTTTCAATTACTTATTTGCTGACCACTGCTTACCAAAACCGCGAAACACTTTCTCCCGACTGGCAAAAAGAAATTCAGACGTTAATCGGTTTTAATATTCAAAAAAATGAAGTACTGGCCGAACCCGCCGTGAGTGACCACTGGCTGGTATTGGCAACACATTCAGAAATGGTGGACAGACTGACCGTCGAAAAAGTCTGGTTGTACGGAAAGAAGAATAATAAATTTGCATTGTTATTGAGTTTTTACGCGCAGCAGCAAACCGCTCCGCAAGTATTTTTATCCGGATCGGTACTGGACGCAGATTTGTGCTTTTATCCCGGTGTGGCGTCCCGGCGGGCATTGATCAAAACGCAGCGAAAGACCCTTGACTTTTTTATGCCCTCGGCTATTTCTGATCTGGAAAATTTTTACGATCAGGTTTCGCAGGACATCGCTGCCAATCCATTTACAACCGATCGGCCGTTTTTGATCGACGCGGTACGAATTTGTTATTCGGAAGAGGAATGGTTTTTAAAAGATAAAAATGAACAGGTTATTCCCATAGAAAATGCTGACGAAGAAGGCTGGCAGTTGATGGCTGGTAGCTTCGGTCTGCCCATGAAAGCCTTCGTGGTTTACCGTCAGGAAAAAATTAAAATCCATTCTATTATGCTGGATAGTGGAAAATTGATCAGTATTTAAAAACGTTGAAATGATAAACGAAGAATTACTTAAAGCGGCTTTGCTGGGAACGGATCGTTACGTGCCCAATTACGAATTGCCGGGAACGGATCTGGCTGAAATTATTCAGGATGAAAATAAAGAATCGCTTTATTTAAAACAAGTAGCTGCTGCCGTTTTATACGCGGAGTCGGGTCAAAAGTCAAGAACGCAGGCAATTGATAATCAGTCGTTTAAAGGTGAGGAGGTGTCTTGTTTTAATGAAAGTATTACCAGGTTTTTTAAAACAGGTTTCCGGGACAACGACGCGGTTTTAATTGCTTTTTTATTGGAAAATACGGGAGACGGAGATGAAAAATTGAATCCTGCGATTGTGCCACTGGCGCTGAATTTTGCGATCAAAAACAGCCTGTTGGCCGCTGCAGTAGTACAGTTGTGCGGAGAGGTAGGCAGTTGGTTATGCGGATTGAATCCCGCCTGGGAAAAACTGAGTTCTGCGGACCCGGAAATAGATTTCGAAACGGCCAGCCCCGCCAGCCGGGTCGCGTATCTGAAGCAGCTGCGACGGACGGATCCCAACGGAGCGCGGGAACTAATCATTTCACAAATAAAACAGGAATCTGCCGAAAAACGGGAGGCGTTGATTGCCACCATGTCTGAAAATATTTCGGACGCAGATCTGGATTTTCTTACAAATATTCTGGAAAAAGATAAAAGTAAAAAAGTCAAAGAAACGGCTTTATCCTTATTACTCCAGATATCAAATTCTGAAATTGCTACCAGTTTTGAAAATTATTTAAATGAAGCCATCACCATCAAATCGGAGCGAACAAAGATATTACTGAAAAAACAAAGGTTAAACTTTAGTAAAGATGTGTCCTTACCGGAAATGGCCAGAAAAGTTGGGATAGAGACCATTAGTAGTCAGAAAAAAATCCCGGATCACATTCATCAGATTGCGGAGGTTATGGGCTACGTTCCCGTAAGCAGACTGGCGAAAATATTGGAGGTGACCGTAGAAGAATTAATCCTGCTTTTTCAGAATAGTCCGCATACCGTATATTTTAAAAATTACATGACGGCTAGTGCCGTGCTTTTCCGGGAAGAAGAAGTGGCCGAAGCCTTGATGGAAAATTATTTTGATGCGCGGCTCGTAGAAATACTGCCACTTGCAAAACAACTTAACTATTTTGGAAAGAGTCAGCACGGTCAGGTGGGATCAGCGATTATCAGAAATCTGATTAAAGGAGAGATGAAAACCATCCCGGCAGCATTGGCAAAAAAATTACTGTCCTTTTTAGAAAAACAACCTTACGTTGTCAATTCGCCCGAATATTACGCACTGGGATTCTGCCTGCCAGCATCTATGACCAGTACCCTGGATGCGTATGTTCAAAATGATAAAACCCACCAGTTTTTCAGTAAAAATATCTACGAACTACTACGGGGCATGCAAACCCGCGATAAAATACTTTCAACATTAAAACATAAAAAATAAATTCAAAATACTATTTCTAAACGACCTGCCTGCTGACGCAGGAAGGTAGATTAAACGATTCAACAAGCGAAGCGCTTCAAAAAATGATCAGTAAAAAATTCCAAAATTTTACCCTAACCCCGAATGGAGATTTTAAAATTTTTTACTTTATGAATATAAACGATTAAACGATGAGCCCACTCTAAAAACCTCTACTAAAATGGCGATTTTCAGAAGAGCAGTATAAAATTTTGTTTGTTGTTTTAATATTGAGAAAAAATCTAAAAACGGTACTGGTTAAGCTGGTGATGAATGTGAACAAGCCAATCAAAGTATTTATCATTATTTCATTCATTTTTACCCTTTTAGCAAGAATTCTTCTAAAATTTGTCCAAAAGCACCTGTTTATCGCATACTGGTGATGTTTAAATAAACCTCGGTACTTAGATTTTGCTCCATCAAGTTTACAAAAAACCTGATGAATCGTAGACTCTGAATTAGCCCTCAATGAGTGCACCCATTGAGGGTATTCTTTTATCTTTTTTCTACGAAAATAATTCGTAATTGCTTTCGATTCCACATAACGATACTTCGTTTTTGAGTAATTATCATTAATCCGATATTTTCCTTTTTCGGTTAACACGGTAAGTTGAGTTTTTCCATCTCTTCGGTCTGTTACCCGATATTGTTGCTCTCCTACTTTCTCAAAATCATAGTTCCCTTCCAATCCTTGTATGGCGGTAACAAACCACTCAAATTCAGCACCTTCAGTATTAGAAAACTGTTCATTAATTACAGAGTTATAAGCTCCATCACTCAATACATTTTCAATCTTATTATTTAAAATGCTTTGTGTACTTACAATCGATGGCATAAAAAACTTATCATCACTAAAAGTCGCTTTCTCAGTCTGTACATCCGTTATCAGATTTAATGGCTTTTCCTGCTCCTCACCCGAATCCACCGCTGGAGCAACTGCACAAGTTTCTGTAACATTCGTTACATAGCCTGTAATTATCTGCGTTTTTGATCCTGATTTTTTACGATAAGCCGCCTCCGCATCATGGGCAGATTGTAAGGTGGAACCCGACTGACCTTTCTTATCCTTTAGCTTAGTTTGATCTTCATCATTATCCTCTTCTATCATCTCAAAGTGATCATTCCACAAGCGTTTCAGTAACTTGTATTCTTCACTATCCAACGCTGAAAATAGTTTTATCAAACGATAAATCACTGATCCACATAATGATAGTCGAGCCGCACCACTTTTCTTGTCCAGTCGATAGGTGTACTGTTCAACTGACTTACCAGACATCTCATCAAGTAGTTTCTTATCTTCACGATCAATCAAGTCAATTGACCCTTCTTTTAAACTCTTATAAAACTTGTTCATGACTCCCACACAAAGTTGCAGGCGAGTATTTTTAGCCACATTTGAGTGGATCAACTTACTGTCCATTCTCACCGATCCTCCGCTCACCTGATAACGAAAAATCTGATCTTTAGTCAGACTTTGAAAACAATTTTCCAATAGATTGATCCCTTTTTCTTGTTCGTATTTTAACAGCGCAACTTTGAAATTATAATAGGTTGCCTCACTCGGAGCATTATCTGACAAATTGCTTAACCCAAGAGCATATCCTACCAGTATATTAAAATTACAGGCTTCAAATAATTGCTCATCCGTCCAGTCATTTCCATCTTTCAATATAAGCATCGCTACCAAAATACGAACAGAGGCATTAGGACGACCATTGTCTTTTGAATACAATGGAGAAAAAATATCTTCGTCAATTCGACTAGTTATCTCCTTATGAAAGCAGTTGTGCCAAGCGTTTGGATTATCAAGACGCTTGATCTTCTGCTTACTCATATGCTGAGATATCCCGCTGAATATGGTCGGTGGACTGCTAGAATTACTTTTCTTAAACATATTTTTTATCTAATTTTGCTATCTGGACAAAATACAAAATTTTATCCTCTAACTTTTAGCCCTTTTGGTTTTTAGAGTGGGCTCAACGCTTCAACAAATACCCCCCCATCACCCCACTGCTTCCGATTCTTCCGACCAGGCAGGTGCAACCAAACAGTAGAAACAAAGGTCCGTATTTCCCTGATTTTCAACGTATTGCCGTGCATATTCCGGAACAAAAACAACAACGCCTGGTCCTACTTGCTGGGTCGCTTCGTTTACAGTAATCAATCCTTGCCCGGCGGTAAAAATATAGGTTTCTGAACCACTCAACGTATGTGGCAACGATGCTTTTCCGGGGGCAATGGTCGCATAGGCGATGCTATACGGCAAATCCACCAAATCATTCGCCGGATGTAATACTTCGGTTAAATGGGTCTCGTCGCCGGCGGTAAAAAAAGGTAGTTTGGGGACGTGTTTGGTGATCATGGTTTTATTGGTTGAATCGTTGATGTGTTTAATCGTTTAATTGGGTTTTCTTTTTAGGATTTTTATGAGGCTGTTCAAAAATAGAATGTTGTAAAAAGGGATAGATATAAAAAAATGTTGCAAAAGTTTTTAAATTGTGAGTTACGACACAAACAATAAAAAACGTCTTACAACATGTATGTAAATTTATCTAAAAAGTTCATAAC
>CAKZUV010000271.1 GCA_937921555.1 uncultured Saprospiraceae bacterium | reverse complement strand
GTTAAGAGCTTGTCTAAACTTCCATTAATTGGCTGCAATTGGCAAATTTTATTCTGAATTTCGTTAAAAAGCCTTTTTGGCGCTCGCTCTTTGTGCTACTAGCACAAGCAGGCGCAGGATGCTAAGGCATCGCCTATGTTTTTTGCCTTATTCAAAACAAAATTTTCTCAATTTCGCACAATCATGAAAATTTGGACAAGCTCTAATTTCAGCAAAGCGATATACAATCACTCCGCGACGCTTTCAGAACGACTTGCAAGATAAACTTATTTTAGGAAATAAATCTTATTCGTGTCAAACAAAAGATAAACTAAAAAAGGGCTGTTTTTGAGATATGCTATTACCAGTAGAATGAAAATTGCAGTACCAGTAGGCCAATCAGCAATAGCAAATGAATACTTTCAGCAATCGGAGGGCGGGCATTTTGAAAATTAAAAGAAAGAAGAATTCCGCCCGCAGGAACCAGGATTAACAGATGCTCAAGATAGATATTTGCCTGAAACAGAAAGGAAAGGGCGGATAATAATAACCCGGTGAAAAGCACATTGATATACTTTTGTTGTTGAATATTTTTCTTTTTTGTATAATTATTATAACTGAAAATAAAGGTCAGCAGCATCAGTCCTGTTAATCCCATTTTAATATAAAAAATCAAATCCGGGGTTCCTTTCAGATCAAAAAATCCGAAATTGCTTTTCATCTGTTCTTGCCAGAATTCGGAGAAATTATCCATCAGGAAAAAACAGGTGCCCGTCAGAATATAAGGAGTCAGCAACCCGGAGATCGCCATGAGTTGCTCCTTTAACTTAAAAGACCGGAAGATGGACAGCCCGGCCATTCCCAAAACAAATAAAAACAAATAGGAACTGTAAAAAAGACTGGCTACGCCCGCCCACAGTCCGATGTTGAATATAGCGCCCGCCGCCGAATATTTACGGTACGTAGAAAAGAGCTCCATCAGGACGATGATATAAAAAGTATTGGCCAGAATCAGCGGAGACAGATACAAAAAATCGCTGAAAGCCGAAGACAACAATACGTAAAACATCCCCGGTAACAGGCTGATTTCGTTCGCAATCCGGTTTTTCCCTACCAGCAGGTTGATGATAACGGCCTGAATAAAAATTAATATTGTCGCCGCTACAAAGCCTTCCATACTATCAGGTGGAATCCATTGGTATAATAATTTGCTGAAAATACCAGGCTGACTTAGCACGGCGGTGTCAGATTGCAGAAAGGCCGAACCCCGCACGATTACTGCGTACAAAAGCAAAAGAATATTTGCCATGAATTGATTGGTTCGGAAGAGTGCTAGCACGTGATTACTGTTTGTTCGGGGTAAAGGTAAAATTTTCTGCTTGAGGAATAAAAAATTATGTCAACAATCACATAATTTCTATTGTTAAATACCAATGTCAGGAAAGCAACCATAAAATTATAGTTCAGGATGTCTTTTCAATTGTTCTAATATTGTATTTTGCGATTAATTTAAATAATCAAACTACACTACTGAACATTTGCGGGTTTGGAGCCACTCCTTCAGGAGGCTGGGAGGTCGCAAATGGAAGAAATCTCCAGTAGTGTGTAATCAAACAGGCGAATGGGAAAGTCTTTAGCGGAGATCAAAAAACCAATAGCGAAAGAGCTTGATGTCTTCGAGGATAAATTTCGGAATGCCCTCCGCAGCCCGGTCCCATTGCTGGATAAGATTACCTACTATATTGTTCAGCGAAAAGGCAAGCAGGTCCGCCCCATTTTCGTTTTTCTGACGGCCAAACTCTGCGGCGAACTCAAAGAAAGTACCTATACCGCCGCCTCCTTTATCGAAATCCTTCATACGGCTACCCTTGTACACGACGATGTAGTGGATGATTCTTTCGAACGCCGGGGTATGTTTTCTATCAATGCTTTGTGGAAAAATAAAATCGCCGTCATCGTTGGGGATTATTTTCTGGCCCAGGGAATGCTCCTCGCGATCAAAGAGGAACAATATCAACTGCTAGGTATTATTTCCAATGCCATCAAGGAAATGAGTGAAGGAGAACTTCTGCAACTTGAAAAAGCCCGCCGCCTTGATATCGACGAAGCCGTTTACTACGAGATTATTCGTCAAAAAACAGCTTCGCTCATCGCTTGTACCTGTGCTTCCGGTGCCGCCTCTACCACCAACGACAAAGAGGTCATCGAAAAAATGCGGTTGTTCGGTGAGAAAATCGGGATCGCCTTTCAGATTCGGGATGACCTTTTTGACTACGGAACGGACGACGTCGGAAAACCCCTCGGTATCGACATTAAAGAAAAAAAAATGACCCTTCCCCTCATCCACGCACTCAGCCACGCCACTAAAGCGGATCGCCGCCGGATTATTAACAACGTTAAACGTCACAATGAAAAACCCGATAAAGTCCGCGAAGTCATCGAATTTGTCCGGCAAAGCGGCGGCCTCGAATACGCCGAAAAAGCAATGAACCGCTACCGTCAGGAAGCCTTTGAGATCCTACATACTTTTCCGGAAAATGAAATTCGTAATGCCCTCGAAGATTTGGTGCTCTTCGTAACCGAACGAAAGAAATAACCACCACAATAAGCAACGTTGGTCGAAATACCGTGTCTCTTTATCTAAAATAGCTACCAGGAAACGCTATACCTGCGCATCTTTACCTTAATAAAGAGAGACCAGTAAAAAAAAATTCCTTCGCTGTTTTTAAACTAGTGCCGAAGGCACTAAATTATTATATAATTTTTTTGTGCTTTTCGTGTTTTATGTTGCCACTAAGACACGAAGAACACAAAGTTTTTTCTTTGTGCCCTTTGTGACTTTGTGGCTCCAGAATTACATAGAAACTTAGTACCGAAGGTACTACCACGCTAAACGATTAAACAAATCAACAAATCAAAAAAATGAAAAACCTGTTTACGCTACTTCTTTCCTGTTCTTTCATCCTGTTACAAGCTCAAAACGCTTCGATTACCGGTATTTTACAAAATGACCAACAGGAGGCGGTGCAGTTTTCTAACGTTATTCTGTACCAGTCTGCGGACAGTATGCTCGTCAAGGTAGAACCTTCGGACATCGAGGGGAAATTTCGTTTTTCGGGTATCAGTGCGGGCAATTATTACCTGGTCGCTACGTACGTTGGATTAGCAGATTTGAAAAAAACAGATCTCATGCTGACGGAGGGACAGACGCTCGAATTGGGAATACTCGCTTTTCAACCTACGGCGGTCGAACTGGCCGGAGCGACCGTTACGGCTACCCGGGCGATGGTGGAAGTGAAGCCGGACCGGACGGTTTTTAACGTTCAGGGTACGATTAATAGTACAGGATCGGATGCCATCGAATTACTCAGAAAAGCGCCGGGAGTGACAGTCGATAACAATGACAATATCAATGTACTCGGACGAGCCGGCGTATTGCTCTACGTGGATGGAAAGCGATTGCCGCTGACCGGAGCAGATCTCACCGCATATTTACAAAATTTACCAGCAGATCAGATTGACCGGTTTGATATTATTACCAATCCGGGAGCCAAATACGAAGCCGAAGGAAATGCCGGAATAATTGATATTCGTCTCAAAAAAGATGAAAATCTGGGTGCCAACGGATCGTTAAATGCAACGGGAAGCAAGGGGCGATTCTATCAATATAATTTGGGGGGTTCTGCGAATTACAGAAATAAAAAAATGAACGTTTTTGGATCAGCCGGCTATGGTGGCGGCGACCGGTTCAATGAGATGTTTTTTGAAAGTGAGCAGAACAACATTTTTCTGAATGAAAGTAATGATATGGAAAATTCAAATCGAAATATTAATTACCGGGTAGGAACTGATTTTTTTATTGGCAAAAACCAAACGTTGGGTTTTCTCGTAGGTGGAAATTATTCTAACAATCGTCAGGACAGTGAAAACCGGATTGAAATATCACCGCTATCTACCCGTACTTCTATCGATAGTATTCTGGTTGCCAATGTTATTGGTGAAAGTAATCAAAATCAAAATACCTTTAACCTGAATTATAGTTTTTCTAATAAGTCGGGACGTTCTTTGAATCTTGACGCCGACTACGGAAGGTATACGCTGACCAGCGACCAACAGCAGCCTAACCGATATTTTGATGAAAAAGAAGAAATATTGTTAACTGAGATAATCAATGCTTTTGAGACACCTTCAGAAATTGATATTTATACCTTTAAAGCAGACTTCGAAGAAGAAATCATGAAGGGAAAACTGGGACTGGGCGCCAAATTCAGTAAGGTAGTATCTGATAACACTTTCCTGTTTTTTGATGAAATCGATGGACAGCGCATCCGGAATGACCAGTCTTCCAACGAATTTAAATACGATGAAACGGTCTATGCCGGCTACGTTAGTTATGCCCGGCCCATCAATCAAAAATGGAGTTTTTCGGCGGGACTGCGTACAGAACTAACAGATGCACGGGGAGAACTGACCCCTTTTACGGAAGAAAATCAGGAACCGCCCGTAGAACAAAATTACCTCAGCTGGTTTCCCAATGCCGGACTAACCTGGCAGATGAACCGGACCAATGTGTTTTCCCTCAATTACGGTCGCCGTATTAATCGCCCGGATTACAATGTGTTAAATCCCTTTGATAATAAATTGAGTGAGCTGAGTTCAGAAAAAGGAAATCCCAATCTGCTTCCGGAGATTGTCAATAATCTTGAACTGGGATACACGCTTGCCTATCGGTACAACTTTAAATTAGCTTACAGCAAAACCAGTGACCAGATCACCCGGCTGATTGCACCCTCTGATGATGATGCCCGCGCCGGGTTTATCACCTGGGATAATCTGGCCTCACAAACAGTTCTGAATTTCAGTGCCAGCGCCCCGCTTGAGATTAACAAATGGTGGAGTGTTTTTATTAACGCCAACGCTTCTTACATTGATAATCAGGCCGACTACGGAAACGGTGCTACCGTTGACGTACAGGTATTTAGTTACAATACCTTTCAGCAACATACCTTCAAATTACCCAACGGATTCAAAGGAGAAATCAGCGGCTGGTACGGTGGTCCCGGCGTTTGGGGGGGCGTTTTTAAATACGATTCAAGCTGGAGCTTAAATATAGGATTGCAGAAAAAATTCTTAAACGATCAACTCAATGTACGGGTGAGTGCCAATGATATCTTTTACCAAACCGGATGGTCAGGTATTTCAGAATTTGACGGCCTGGTTTCCACCGGACGCGGTAACTGGGATAGCAGGCGGGTAAGCCTTAGCCTCAGCTATAATTTTGGTAATCAGAAAGTGAAATCCCGGAAGCGTAAAACTGGCATTGAGGAAGAGTCGAAGCGGGTGGGGAGTTAAGGGTGTTGAAACGCTGCGCTTGTTGAATCACTTCGTTTGTTGAATCGTTGAGATCTTTAATCGCTGCTCTCGTTACAGCAATAAAAAAAATGTAGGAAAAGGGTATGCTTTTTCTACGTTTTTTCGACTTCAACGCGCACAGCGAATTCACTTTCAACAAGCGTAGCGATTCAACGTGCGCAGCACTTTCAACAAACGCAGTGATTCAACGCGCGCAGCGCCTCCCTCAACGCGCGCAGCGCC
>CAKZUV010000270.1 GCA_937921555.1 uncultured Saprospiraceae bacterium | reverse complement strand
GTCATCTTGGCTAGGAAGAATTTAAGCTAGACGAGTTAAAAAACGTAGACATAGCCTAGCTATGGCGAGGCTTTTTTACGAAGTATAGCTTAAATTCTTTTAGCCACAGATGTGGAAGTTATTATTTGATCGTTACTTACTCCCCATTCACCTCAATCCAATACCCATTCGGATCCTGCAAATACACCTGGCGAATTCCATCGGGTCGGGTGTTCGTACGTCCGGGCAAACCAAACCAGTTTTTAAAAAAAATATGATGGTCCGATAATTTTTTCATAAAAGCATTCAGATCGGAAACGCGCAGTGCAAGGTGTACTCCGATGACGTCCGGAACCACAAAATCTTTTTGTTCGATCAGGTGCAGTTCCGTTTTTCCACCCATCGAAAACCAGCGGATATGATCCAGCTGAGTTTGATCTTCTATTTCTTTCAAACCTAAAATCTCCTCATAAAAAGTCACCGTACTATCCAGGTCTTTTACAAGCAACGCGTAATGATCGAAGTGGATATCGATTTCCTGCGCCGATAAATGGAAGGAGGTAAAAAACAGTAAACAGGTTAGTAATTTTTTCATTTTGTAAATTTACGTTATTTTTAAATCTACTGTCTTTGCGGCGGCGACTTCTCTCCTTCGATTGAATTTGAGACGATATTCAAAAAATATAAACCAAAAATTCTATGATGCTCAGTACACTCAGAATATTATTTTTCATCTTTTTAAGTTTGCCTTTATTCCTCAACGCCCAAAACAACGAGCGGGATATCCTGAAGTTAGGGTATACTCAGGTTTATCTGGCCAAACAAAATAGTTTTACACCGGGGCTTTTCGTAGAGTATAATCGCACTTTTTATCCGCCGATCAGCATTGGAGTGAGTGGCGGAATTTCTCAAGTAAAAAATATCGTCGAAATACAGGACACCTATGATTTACTGACCTTTAACCTGGACCTGAATTTCCTCTATGCCATTCTGGATAATAACGAAAATCAATTTCAGTTAGGACTGGGTCTTTCTGCGCGCTCTTTTCAGGAGGAGCGTCTGGAAATAGCCACCAATCTTACCACCAAAAGAAATGCCTTAAGACCGGGCATCAGCGCATTGATCAATTACCATTATATTTTTGATCCACTGGTGCTGGGATTCCGGGGAGCGGTACAGAATTATTCAGAAGAAGGGGCCGTTTATTTTTTTGGTGGATTTTTGGGATTACAGTTTTAGGGCTGATCCGTTTGTCAGCAGTTCTCTGTACGGTGTCCGTCTTGCCGTTTTTTTTAAATAAAATCAGCCTTGAAAATTCAAATATATTTCACGATAGCAGGGAAAATTGAACATTCGGGTACAATAGACTTTAGAGCTTGTCTAAAACCAAATCCATTAAATTACTGTTCTCAATAAAAAATTATGATCAGATTACTTTCCCTCTTTTCGTTGCTTTGCTTTTTAGCCTGCAATACGCCTACGCCTCCGGAAGTCGATACGGAGAAATTACCGGAAAAAACCACCGCTGCAACCAGTAAAATTCCCGTAGTAGACTATAATGGTCTGGCTCCGATTTTCACCCAAAAATCTGATACGACTTACGTCATTAATTTTTGGGCAACGTGGTGTAAACCATGCGTAGCGGAACTACCTTATTTTCTGGAATTACACGAAACGTATAAAGACCAGAAGTATAAATTTATTTTTGTCAGTCTGGATTTCCCAAAGCAAATTGAAAAAAAGCTGATGCCATTTCTCGAAAAAAATCCTTTGCCGGGGGAGGTGATCGTCCTGGACGATTCGGACTCCAACACCTGGATTCCAGCCGTGGACCCCGAATGGTCAGGTGCTATTCCAGCCACGATGGTATATAATGGCGATCGTAAAATATTCGCTGAAAAATCTTTCCATGATTTCACCGAGTTGTCCGATTGGGTAGAAACCCTGAAATAATCCGGAATACACTGAATTTTAGTCGCTTTGGCAGGATTCAGGAGATTTTAGCGTTTTAATCCACAAATACTGCTTACTTTTAAACATCATTATACGAGTCAGAATACTTTTAGTACTTAACTCGTAAATATTATTCTATTAATAAAACACGGCTTCGAAAAGAAATTTCTGATTCGGGTCTAAAATTGAAAATTCATGAAAAATTTATTTTCCTTCGTATTGCTATTAGCAATCTCCACGCTTATGTTTACTGCTTGCAGTGATGCCAGTAAAGTGGCAGAAGATGCCGCCGCATCCGCTCAGGAAACAGCGGAAAAAACCGTCAAAGTTGTAAAAGATCAAACTGCACAAGCGGTAAACGTCGTCAACAGTAAAGGTAAAGGTTACCAGGTTGGTGAAAAAGCAGCTGATTTCAAATTGAAAAATGTAGACGGTAAGGTCGTCTCTTTAGGCGATATGAAAGACGCCAAAGGTTATATCGTAACTTTTACTTGTAACCACTGCCCTTATTCCGTTTTGTACGAAGATCGACTGATCAACCTCCACAACGAAATGGCCGCCAAAGGTTATCCGGTAATCGCCATCAATCCGAACGATCCTAAAGTACAACCGGAAGATTCCTTCGAAGGAATGCAGGAACGTGCTGAGGAAAAGAAATTCCCGTTCGTTTATTTATTCGATGATAATCAGCAAGTGTATCCGTTATTCGGTGCGACTCGTACGCCACACGTATTCCTGCTGGATAAAGACATGGTGGTACAATATATCGGTGCCATTGACAACAACGCCAAAAATCCAGAGGCCGTAACCATCAATTACGTAGAAGATGCCATCATGGCACTGGAAAAAGGAGAAAAGCCTGATCCTAATTTTACCAAAGCGATCGGTTGTTCCATTAAGACAAAAAAGATCTAATTCAATATTTATTGGTCAGAAAAACGCACAAAATTTTCTGATTAAAAATTTAACATAACACCCTTAGGGAGGTATGATTTCGCCGAGAGATCATGCCTCTTTTTTATAGTTGGATTTAGCCAAATCCTAAGATCGCGTTAATTTCACCTGCGCTGTCCAGGAATAAGCAACAATCCCCCCGTCCGGGGCGTTTTTATACCGTTATGAAAATAAGTGTACTCTTCATTTTAGTATTGAGTTTGACCCTGAACCTGCCTGGTCGGGCGGAAGTGGCTCCATATTTTAAATTTACCGATGAGGTACGACTGGCTTATCAGCGTGCTCTGGAACTGCGGGTAGAAGAATCGAGTCTGCTCCTGGCCGGTGAAAAAAGAGATCATCCCAACAATTATATGGTCTACTTTGTGGAAAACTATCTGGACTTTATGCGGGTTTTTATCGACGAAGACGAGGATGCCTTTGACGCGCTTACCAAAAACAAAGATCGCCGCCTCGAATTGATCGAAGCCGGTGATTCCGACTCTCCTTATTATCTGTACACACAGGCCGAAATAAAACTACAGTGGGCACTACTCCACCTGAAATTTGACGAATACGTTTCAGCGCTTTCCAATATCCGTTCGGCCTATAAAATGCTAAATAAGAATCTGGAAAAACATCCGGACTTTATTGCCAGCAAAAAAAGTCTGGGACTCCTGCACGCCCTCGTAGGTACCGTTCCGGACAACTACAAATGGGCCGTAAAACTCCTCGCGGGCATGGACGGCACCATCGAACAGGGAAAACGGGAAATGGAAGAGGTGATTGACTTCCACCGTGAAAACGGAGACAAACTATTTGAAACAGAAACACTTGTTTTTTACGCATTTCTCATGTTGCACTTAAATAACAGCAGCAACGACCGCGCCTGGAACATTCTCAATAGTGGGGAATTAAATCCAAAAACCAGCGCCCTGGCTTGTTTTGTTTTATCCAATATGGCCATGCGGATTGGTAAAAATGATCTGGCCATTCAGATGCTGGAAGACCGTCCACGGGGCGTTCAGTTTTATAAAATGCCTTACCTTGATTTTATGCTGGGACTGGCAAAATTTCGCCGGCTCGATCAGGACGCACCGCAGTATCTCCAGCATTATATCAGCACCATGGGCAATGGCAATTACGTCAAAGAAGCCTATCAAAAAATTGCGTGGTTTCATCTCCTGAATGGCAATGAACTTAAATACCAGCAATACATGAATTTCTGTAAACATCGCGGCCGGGAAGCGGTGGGCAGCGATAAAAGCGCCCAGACCGAAGCGGAAAGCCGGGAACAACCCAATCCAATTTTATTGAAAGCACGGGTATTGTTTGACGGTGGTTACTACGAACGGGCCGAGGCAACGCTGCTCAGTTATCAGTCAACTGATTTTACAGACAAAGGGCTTCAGCTCGAATACATTTACCGGCTCGGAAGAATTTTTCACGAAAGTGGTAAAACGCAAAAAGCCATCGAACATTACCAAAAAACAATTGATCAGGGCCGCTCCCAGAAATATTATTACGCTTGTAATGCGGCTCTTAAAATGGGATTGCTCTACGAAACGGCGGGAGCGCATTCCAAAGCCAAAGCGGCTTATCAAACTTGTCTGAGCATGTCTCCTAATCAGTATAAACAAAGTTTGCACGGGAAGGCGAAAGCGGGGTTGAATCGTTTACAATAAGATAATTCACGCTCTACTGTATTGTGTCTTTTCCCGGGATCGTCGTTATGAACATAAATATTTGTCTGTTTATGTGGTATAGAAAAAAGCAATTCCTCTGCTCGCTGTTATTAACTTATCTTCCGGTATTTTCTTTTGGACAAAACATAGCAACTATGACCACTCCCGAAGTAATTTTTCAGGAAGCCATCTATTTCGATTTTGGAAAATCAGAGTTACGCCCCGGTGACGATCAAAAACTGGAAGCCATCATCGCAGAATTAAAAGACAACGAATACGTGAAAATCCGGATTACCGCCCACACCGATTCCATTGGCAGTATTGAAAATAACCAGCGGCTTTCCGAACGCAGAGGCAAATCTGTCAAAACTTTTTTAGTTACCAAAGGGATTCCGGACTCGTTACTCGAAGTTGGTCTGTTCGGTGAACATGCGCCCGTCGCCGAGAATTATACCGAAAATGGACGTCAGCAAAACCGCCGCGCCACCGTCGAATTGATAAAATACAAAGTGGATCCCCCGGCAGTTCCGGAAAAAAAACGCCCGATGGGGTTGGTTCAAGGAACGGTCGTAGACAAAACCACCGGCACGCCGATACAAGCTACCGTCATTATCCGCAGCAAAACTTTCCGGGATTCAGTGGCAACCGATTCAACGGGATATTTCAGTAAAGCTGTTCCGATCAATACCGTCGTGGGAATTGACGTGTACGCGCCTGGGTATTTTTTTGAAACCAGGATGATGAAAGTCACTTCCAAACTAAAAACGGCGCCTACCCTGACGTTCGAAATGCCACCGGCTACGGCCGGCGAAATTGCTTCGATCAAAGATTTATTCTTTGTAGGAAACAAAGCGATACTGCTCCCTAAATCTGAACCGATCCTTCCCAAAGTCTTGCGGTTTATGCAAATCAATAATAAAATGAAGATAGAAATTGCGGGTCATATCAATTTACCTTACGGGAAAGGATCGTTCTTTATTCGTCCCAGTAAACAACAACAGGAATTATCAGAAAACCGCGCAAAACTCGTCTATGATTACTTAATTGAAAATGGTATCTCCGCGGATCGAATTTCCTGGAAAGGCTACGGAAATTCTCAGATGAAATTTCCCTACGCGACCAAAGAAGCAGAAATGAAACAAAACCGTCGCGTTGAGATTCACGTATTGGAATAGATTTTTGGTATTATTGCTTTCAAAACACAATCATTATCATGAAAGAGTACCATTCTATTTCCGATTTAGAATCCGTTCTAAATAAAAAAACTATTGAAAAAATTGCCATTCAGGCAATTGACCTTACACCGGTAGAGGACAAAATATTACAGCACAAATTTAAGTCCTGTCTTTTTTTAGGATGTAAAATGAGCGAACCGCTCTGGCAGCATCTCCAGTCAGACAATTTCATTTTTCCAGTCATGGAAGCCCCTTACGATGTGTATCCCAGTCAACTGTACACCAAAGAAACGCTCTACAATAATTATAATTTTCAAAAGTCAAAAACGTACAATCAAACCCTCGACAAACTAGTGTACGATCATTATATAAAAACCGGAAAGCAGGCTTGCTCAATCAAAGAAACATTGATGCGTCGCTTACACGATCATTCCATTACGGATGCCATCGAAGATTTCCTGGAAAATTTTGAACCTAAAAAAGTCGTTGCCATCATGGGCGGTCACGGGCTGAGCCGGACGGATGCCTCTTACCGGCAGGTGGCAGAAATTTCCAGAGACCTCACCGAAAAAGGTTACCTGATGGTATCGGGTGGCGGCCCCGGAGCCATGGAAGCCACGCACTTGGGCGCGTGGCTGGCGGGCAGGTCTGACCGGTCGTTGTCCACGGCGATTAAGATATTAAGTACTGCTCCTTTATATAATGACAAGGCATGGTTAGCTACTGCATTTGAAGTTTTAAAAAAATATCCCAAATCAAAATATCAGTCGCTGGGGATTCCTACCTGGCTCTACGGTCACGAACCACCGACCCCATTTGCGACGCACATCGCAAAATACTTTGCCAATAGTGTCCGCGAAGATGGCCTGTTGACAATTGCCAAGGGCGGCGTTATTTTTTCGCCCGGCAGTGCCGGAACTATGCAGGAGATATTTCAGGACATCACGCAAAATCATTATTTATCTTTTGGATATGCCAGTCCCATGATTTTTTTGAATAAAGAATACTGGTCGTACCAGCGTCCGGTTTATCCCGTTATTGAGCTGATGTCGCTACGAGGCGATTTGAAAAATTTAGATCTGGGATTGTATGATACGAACGAAGAAGTGATTGATCATATTGAGCGGTTTAAATAATCATTGATTAAAAAAAATTCTATTGTTTTACTTTTATTACTTTTCTGTAGGTAAATTTTTCGTCTCCTAAATTTATTCGTAAAATATACGTTCCTTCGTTTTCTTCTGACATGTCCAGATGACTCTCACGAGTTGTTCTGATTAGTTTTCCATTCAGATCAAATAGCTGGCAATCTTCTATGGAGTGTTCCGTTTTGATATTTAAAATACCCGTAGTTGGATTTGGGAATACAGAAAGTAGTTGCCCGTCGTTTATTTCCGAAGTGGCGGTAGGATTTACATAGACGCTAAATAAAGGATCAGTTATGGAGCATCCAAGAGTGTCTGTAATTACTAAATTATAGAATACCGTCGTATCATTCCAAACCAAAGGATTACGAACTGTGGTATCCGATATCATATAATTTGGACTCCACTCGTACTGCACGTGCGGCCAGCAACTTTCGGAAGCGACCCAAAGTTCAACGGTATCAGAAGGTGCCTTACCAGTAATTTTCTGCAGGAGAGTGGTAGTCCATCTGCTAAAATTTAACTCGACCGAATCGGTACAAATTTCGTTACTGGAAGTGGTCCCTGTCAGAAAAAACTTGATGGTTTTTCCATAGTAATCCATAATTACTGGTTCCAGAACAGTGGTATCAGATAGAAAATCTGACGCGAAATAATATCTGTCCAGATACGGTTCGTAGACGGTGGATGTCCACTCAAATTTAACCATATCGCCACTTACAACCTCTCCGTGTAATTGTGCGGTTGTTTGTAAATCTTCGGGACAGATATTACCGTTTGCTCCCGCCTCTACTTCGCACTGACCGTACATTGAATGAAATGACAAACACATGATAAATAATACAGTTGATAAACTTTTCATAACTTTTATTTTACGGGGCATTCTATGAATGATAGAATCATTATATCTACCATCCCAGGAAATATTCCAAAATTATTACTAAAAATAGTATATAATTCGGATTTTTTTTCGTGCATTTCAAGAAAAGTAAAATAGTTACCTAAAATTTTTGTCACGATCATCAGTCTGAATAGCGACTAAGGTATGTTAAATAAATAAAATACGATTCTATACTTCCTCTTTTTGCCTCACTCTGCACTTATTTATTTGCCATTCCTAATAGACTTAATTCCATAATGTTTTGTAGAGGTACCAAATAGAGGTTTTTGATCAGATTGAGGCTCTTTTTAGAGTGCATAGCCGCGCTATATGAGCTAATGAATATTAGCGAACCCGTAGGGACGGGATGCAAAAAGCCGAAAAGATGGACAAAAAGATCATTTGGGAGCATACAAATTATTTTGGAATAAAGTCTAATATATACCAAACGACACGATTTAATTCTTTTAAGTAATGGTCGAATAATAAGTTCCGTATTTTGGCAAGGGCATTTTGGTTCAAGATGAGGCAAAAAACGTAGACGATGCCATAGCATCGGCGAGGCTTTTTAACGAAATATTGGATCAAAAGGGCCAGCCATAAATCGGGAAGTTATTGTTTTACCATTACTAAACACCAGTTAATTCATCTTCACAACCTTTTTTACCGTCGGTCTGCCACCGCCCGGTGAAGTG
>CAKZUV010000269.1 GCA_937921555.1 uncultured Saprospiraceae bacterium | reverse complement strand
CTGCGCCACCTGCCAATACGTTGAAGGTAGTTAATGGATCAGCAGCATCCTGAATCTGAATACCAAAAAGGTCAAACCCAAAAGCAACAGCATCCATATTAACTGTAGACCAGTCAAAAGAGAATAGTCCGTCCTGAGTTATTGTAAATTGTAAAAGGCTGGTAGAAAATGCACCATCATTACCAGATGTTAAAACCAACTGGTCAGGGCCACCGCTGATATCAATGATATCAGAAGCATCACCGAAAGTAATGGTTTCAGCTCCAGCTAAATCAAAATCATTTACAAAACCAGGAGTAACTTCCATGATAGTTTCACAGTCTCCTGCAGTTTCAACTGCAAAGGAAACCTGCGTAGTACATTCTCCTGACTCCAGTGTTTCAATAATGTCCGCAGGACAAGTGATTTCACAAGGTTGTGGAGCAATTACCGGATTAACAGCAACCAGTACATCACCTGTCACCTCATCTCCGTTAGGATCAAGAGGTCCATCATAAACAATATTACCGAAACAATCAGTGATTACCAAAGATGCTTCACCTGTGAAAGTTCCGTCAGTTCCGAAAGTAATAATCAGATCAGCACCTTCCGGTACAGAAACTACTTCAGTGCTCGCAGCACCAGTGGCAAGGGTAAACTCAGTTACCACACCGTCAATAGAGACAGCAACGGTATTACCGCTCCAACCGTCTCCAAAGCTATCTGCCAGGTCTAAGGTATAATCACACTGCGCGGAGGCGGTTGTGATGGCAAACATACCTATAACTAACAGTAGAAATAAGTTAGATATTTTTTTCATTATTATAGTTTTAAATTTTTAAGAAACTTACTCAGTTACCCGCTTGGCAACTGGTATGTGTGAAGAAATTCTCTTTCCTTCTGGTCCTGCTGGCATCATTGAGATGTTAGCCTTTACAGCCCGGATGTAAGGAAGATTGTTTTGTTCGACGTCTTCAATAATTGCATTGTAGTACGACACCAGATCAGTGTAGTACACCTTCTTAGCAGAACCATCCGCAAGGGTTTCCATGTCAGCGCTGACTCTTTCCACTCGCAACTGCAAGCGTTCCAGGTCAGACTCCTGAGCAGAAACACCGGAGACTCCTACAAAGAGGAAGGCTACCAACGTCATCATACTCAAAAGCATCCGCTTTTTTTCTAAAAATGTTTTTTTCATGAGATAAAAATTTTGGTTAAAAAATAATTTAAAAAATTAAGGTTTATATATAGATACAATTTCCTTCAATGGATTAGGTCAACACCTTGAAACATATTAATTTCAAATATTACTTACATTATTACTAAGCAATAAATTAGACTAAGGGACCATCAAATGCCTTTTAAAATATTATTTAAATATATACTGTTGAGATTTCAATAGAAGAAGTGTTTGATTGGAAACGCATAAACGAATACAACTCATGGGTAATCATTGTTTTGGTTATTAAAACTAAAATGTATGTGGTGTGTGCAATATGTTGAAAACCCAGATTGAAGATAACACGGCAAGAAACCAAATGATTGTCAGCTGTAAATATGCCGGGGGGATGGCAAAGAGCTAACTGTTTCTAAAAGAGTAGTGTCAAAGTCTTTTCAATAAAATTATATTGTTTCGTGGGTTATGTTTTTGTTATATTGTTTTGTCTTTTCCTGCTTTTTCAAAAAGCTTACGATACAAAGATACGATTATCTGCTGCTACTGAAATACCCTAATAACGGTAAATTTAATATATTAAAAATATATATTATTAAATTTCAACTTTTAATCCTGCCACTCACGTCGCCAGTCTTTTACTAAAAGTAAGGTAAACAATAGTATCAGTACAGAAATGAACATAAACTTTTTTTTCATAAAATTAAGGACAATCCAACCCTTTTGCTATACCTACAAAAAGGTAATTAAAATATATTATTAATCAACATCTGTGTAGATTTCTTTTCTCACAAACAGAAGAAGTATAAAAACTATGCGAAACAGGATTTGCCAGTCGATCAGCTATTGGTATAGCTAAAAAACAAAGAAGGCAAAATTCTCATTTTAACCTTCTCGTATATAGAAGCTGTTTAAAAATGAAGCACAAAATATTTTACTCCACCAACATGACGGCGGTATTCATTATTTTTCCAGTTGCGGTCTGTGTAATTTTGAGATAACGTGAACCACTTTCTGCTCCCAGAGAACTTCTCGGTAACACTATCTGTACGTTTCCCGCTCCCGAGTATTCACTCCCCTGCCCCGTTTTCCGGCCAGCGAAGTTATACGCCTCCCATCTGATCTCGCTGTCTACCGGGAGCGAAAACTCAATCTGTACATAATCACGTGCTGGATTTGGATACAGGCTGATATCCTTTGTGGGCGTCGGACCGGAAACTACGGGAGTTTCCACCAGCAATTTCAGCAAACCAGTTTCTATCCGTTCATTCCAACCACCCGTGTATGCTTCCGATTTTATCTGCTCATCACTCAATTTAAAAACTTCACGAACGGCTGTCGGCTCATTTACTTTTACTTTCAAGAAAAATAATGGTACATCCCCGGGAATCTCCTGCTCATTATCGTTGGTCCAGCTTCCGCGTAAAATGCCCCCGGCCAGTTGATCTATGCCAAAATTGTCTGGGGTCCATCCCAGATCTGCTCCCGGTCCGGAAATAACTACGTCCAGCATCGTAACCGCACTGCTTGCCTCCAGTGTGAATTGTAATCCCAGAACGGAAGAAAAATCCGATGCGTATACTGGAATTTCGACTTCACTTCCTTTTATCAATTCCTGATTTTTCACGATCAAGTTTACTTCAGGGCCTTCCTCGCGGGTATCCCCCGTTTCCACTAATGATTGTGCGGAACCATTGTCATTCATATCCCCCATTTTAACAGCTATAAAATCCAGCGTATCAATGTTTTGCTGTAGATCAACGATCTCAAATTTCTCCTGGTAGTCTGCCCGCACAGGATGTTGAACATTGGAAAAATCAAATCCGGCATCCACAAATTTCCACGATTCAGTATTAATAAATTGTGTATCAATTATCAGAATCGCACGTCGCATCATAATAATATCCAATGAGGAAATAGTACCCGATTCGTTCAGGTCGGAAGCTATTTTTCGATAAGGAGAATTTAACGAATTTATCTCCAGTAAATGCCGGGTCAAAAACACCAAATCCAGTGTATTTACACCATTAATAATTTTATTGTTATTAAATGGTATCACTTCATAATCTCCTCCTACCGGAACTTCCGGAAATATAAAGTTTCCAAACGCATCCGTCTGAACAGAATCAATTTTATCTCCCGTCAGGTACACCCAGAATCCTTCGACGTAAGCACCATTTTCTTTTGAAATTTTTCCACTCAACGCAGCGGTTGTCACCGGACAGATTGCTACGTTATTTTGAACTTCAACCGTCGTGGTACAAGTACCGCGATTACCATTTTCATCTGTTACGGATAAGGTTATTTGCTGTGTTCCGATATCTGCACAAGTAAAAGTATCACGGTCTATACTGAATATCAAATTTTCCTGATCCGTACAATTATCATAACTTCCCAGATCAATCATTTCCGGCGTCACCACCACAAAACCCTGATTACCAACAGATAAGGTAATACTCCCCACGCAATACACGTTGGGCACCTGTGCATCTTCCACCGTCAACTGAACATGGCAGGATGTTGTATTACCACATCTATCACTGACGGTATATACAATCTGATGTACTCCCACCGGATAATTTCCACTGGCATCTGCCCCCGGAGAAAATGCGTACGGAGAATTATTTTCAACCGTAATATTATCACTACAATCCTGTGCTGTAATAACCGGTAAATTTACCAATCCTGCACTACAATCAGCACTGACAATTCCAACTACTGTATCTGCAAAGCAAATTATTTCCGGCGCAATGGTATCCGATAGAATAATTTCTTGTGTGTACGTAAAATAGCCATTTGTGCTTCCACTATTCAGTTCATATTCGCACCAGTTAATGACCGTCCATTCTCTTAAAATTCTCAGGCAGGCAGGTGCTGAAATTGGCAAGATAAAGTCGTTTGAAACAACACTTACTTCTTCACAATTGTGGTTTGTTAAAATCGGTTCTCCGGTTACTACAGGTGACAAATCGGCACCACATTCGTAGCTTTGATAATTCGCCGGAAAACTAACACCAAACACCGTATTGTCTTCAATTAAAATTTCCTGTTGACAGCTTCTCTCATTTCCGTTTACATCAATTGCGGTCCAGGTTCTCACGACCCTTCCTACGTGACAGCTATTGATTGCTACCTGGTCTGAATAGAAAAAAGTATCTACGCCACAGGCATCCAAAACAACGGGTAAACCGGTTACATTCAGGTCTTCGTAATCTTCTCTGCAAGCGATGGTGACAGATACAGGACAGGCAATAACCGGCTTTATTCCGTCCACTACTTCTACCGTAATTTCACAGGTATTGAAATTTCCGTGGATATCATAAGCGCGCAAAAATACGGCTACCGGTACGTTTACATCGGCACAATCAAACCTTAATAAATCACCATAATTCTGGTCATCTCTGCTCACTTCGAAACGGTCTATTCCACAATTATCATGACTACCGTCATCCAGCGCAGTTGCCTGAATATCAGCGGTGCCATTACTCGTCAGAACTACCTGAGTGTTTCCTTCGCACACCATAGCCGGCACTATATCATCCAATACGGTCAGCATGACGGTACAGCTGCTTGAATTTCCACATTCGTCCGTCGCGGTGTAAGTGATTTCATGATTACCCACCGGAATATCTTCAAATGGTCCGAATCCGGAACCGAATGCCCACGAAGGGGTCACCGTCACAGCTGAACAATCATCCGTGGTGGACACCATCGGTAACAGAACAGTTGCATTGCAAGAATAATTATTTGTAAATTCCTGTATATCAGTGATGCAATAGATTTCTGGAGCTGTTGTATCCGAAACTCTGATAATCTGAATATGCTCTTTAAAACTACCTGTACAATAATCGACCACGCGCCAGTTTCGCAAAACACGGTATCCACCGGGGCCACAAAATTCAATCGTCTGATCACTAAAGCTAACGATCAATTCACAGTGACCGCCAGTCAGTAATGGCTGATTTTCAATGGTCGGTTCTCCGGTCAGCGTCAGATCCTGTGGATTTTGACTGCAATCCAATCCTGGCAGTCCAAAATCGTCCCGGTTAGCAGGGAAAACGACATCGTCGATGGTATTTCTTTTTAGATAAATAAATTGAGTACAGGAATTGGTATTGCCATTTACGTCGGTCGCCGTCCATATTCTGACCAGTTCAGCGGTAATCGTATCTCCGCTGGGATTTGTAAAAAAACAGTCTCGGGGCGTAAAATCTTCCGTATAAGTCAAACTCGCAATGCTGCAATTATCCGTGGCCACGGGACTACCAATCGCCGCTGCACTATAGTCGCTCATACAGGAAATAATCGTATCCTGACAGGTCAACTGTGGTTTAAAATAGTCTGATACGGTGATCATTGTCCAGCAGGAAATGCCCGTCACCTGGTGGAAAACACCTGCGTTTAAAGTCTGACCAACCTGATCGCAGTTTATTTTATCACCCAGTGTATTTCCTTGACTATCAATTATTTCAACATAAAATTCTGCCGGATCGCAAGCTGGATTTGCTAACAAAATTCCAGGCGTGATGATCGATTCTCCGTCCGCAGGCAACGACAGATTCAGACTGGAACGACAGATCATGGTACACTGGGCAGATATAAAAACAGGAAAAGTAATCAGCATAAACAGGAAAAGCCCAAGGACGGATCGCCTTGAGTTTGGATACAATTGGCCAGGTTGTTTGAGAAGCCAGATATTTAGTAGTTCCTTTTTTATGACCGCTGGTTTTTAAAATGAAAACGCGGTTCATAGTTTTGTTCTTGTACACAGCAATAGTGCGTATCGGAGGGATACTGCTAAATTTTATTACTGTTTTGATAGGTTGCAGAGGTAGAGGAAATGGTCAGGGAAACCAGTATTTACTCAGCACTACAAAGATGGGAGATTAGCGGAAGAGGTTCTATACCCCGATTCAGGTATTTATCAAATTGTGTTTTTATTTTATATTAAATTAAAAAACATTCAGCTTTAGATATTAATGATTTACCGGAAGGTGATCACAAACCCACTAAAACCAGAGAAGCCCCCTCCCGACTCACGCCGGGAAGAGGCCATCCCAAAAACCAATTGTTAAGGTTTTATCTTGACTGGTTAACAAACACCAGTATTTATTTTTCAATACTTGCTGCTAATAGCAGTTTTGTATTATTTATCACGGTATTTTCTGGAGCGGTCGAATGAACCTTCCTTGCGTCCGAATTCAAATCCTACCATTATTTCGTGCGAACCTCCATTATACCGCTGAAAATCATCAATTAAAATATCATAAGAATAGATGAATTTTAAGGTATTGTATTTGGTTCCTAATAAAAATCCTACACTATTTCCAGCACCCGCACGGAACAGCGCGCCCGTGATAAATTGTTCATTTAAAAAAGAAGCCATCATACTAATGTCTACGTGGGTATCCACGTTACGAACATTTCTCAGAATAATGGAAGGTTCCAGTTTTACTTTATTATCATTGATTGCAAAACGTCCACCAGCCTGTAGTATAAAGTATTTAAAGTTACCACCCTCATCTTCGAGTCCTTCTATTTCATCCGTTACAGTACGAATCAAGTTAGGTGCGGCATAACCGAAATAAATATCTTTATATTCTCCGTAAAGTCCCAGGGAAGTATCAAAAAATCTACGGCCATTAATGTTGTCAATGATCGTCATATCACCCGGATCGAAAAGGTCGGTATCCATCACTGAATTGGACAAGGCCATTCGCTGATATTCCAGACTCAATCCAGCCCGTAGTTTGACCTCATTGACATCTATTCCCATAGAATAGGCGATCTGCCCGCGAAAACGCGTAATGTCCGCTATGTTTTCACTAAAGATCATTCCACCGATTCCAACCTGCTTGCCAATCGGGCCGTTATAGCTCAGAACATACGTTTTAGGAGATCCGGGGAAAGAAGAAAAAGCGGTACGCAGGTTCATACCAAGTTTGTGGTGTTCCCGGTCAGCACCAACGGTCGCGGGATTCACCAGCATGGGATTTAAAAAATACTGGCGATAAATCGCTTCCTCCTGTGCCGATACAGTCTGTAATAAAAATAGACCGGCGACAAGTAGTAATAAATTTTTCATTTTATTTTATTTATGCGGTTCTGGGAAAATTATTCCTAGTAAACAATATTCAGTGATCCTTTAATTTGTTGTGTCTGCCCTTCGTTGTCCTGATAGCGAATTACATAAAAGTATCCTCCTTCGGGCAACTTCACACCTTCCATGTCCGTTCCGACCCAGTTGTTGTTATAGCCAGCAGCCATAAATTCCAGCTGTCCCCAACGGTTATAGATTTCCAGGTCAATATCAAATCGATTGGCACAAGACACAATAAATTCGTCGTTAAATCCATCGCTATTAGGAGAAATTACTTTACGGACTTTTTCACAAGGTCCAGCCAGTAATTCGGCAGTAGCTTGATTGACACAACCATTGGCATCTACAATAACTAACGTGTATGTTCCGGAAGGTACATCCATCAAATCTCTAGTAGCAGAAAAATCAGGATCGTTCCAACTATAAGTATAGGGAGCAGTTCCACCTGTTACCGTAGAAATGATGTTACTGTTTACTTCGTCAACGGCCAGGTCAATCATGATCTCTTCTAAAGGTACCACGGTTCCCGTTCCAACGGCGGTGAGGCCGGAGGCATCTGTTACCGTTACGGTGTAATTACCTGGTGCTAAACCACCAATTACTTCGAAGGTATTTGGCTGATCATTGACATCCCACAAGTAACTATAATCTGAACTGGTACCACCGGAAGGCACTACCTGTAAGGTTCCTAAATCTCCTGCTTGTCCGGGACAACCGGTGCTTCCGGAAATAAATTCCAGCGCAATCGCTGCACCCGCCAGGTTAAACGTTTCGGAATAGATACATCCGAAAGCATCCGTGATTTCAAGAGTGTAGGTTCCCGATACGAGGCCTGCAACATCCTGTGCAATTGAGAATTCTATGCCATCCCGTAACCAACGGTAATCGTATCCACCGGCTCCACCGGAAACAGATATCTCAATCGATCCGTCCGCATTGGCTCCCGTGGGAACAATTACATCACTGGTCACCGTAATTGGTGCCGAAGATCCGTTAACGTTTCCTGTGGCGGTAACCATTCTACCCTGATTATCTGTCACGGTAAGTGTGTAACTACCCGGCGCGAGTCCCGTCAGGTTTTGTGTAGTAGCTCCATTCGACCACGCGTAACTATAAGGGGCATCGCCTCCTTCCACGGTAGCAATAATAGAACCGTCCGCATCACCAAAACAAGATTCGTTTTCGACGGCCAGATCAATGGATATTCCGGCGATAACTGTAAATTCTTCTGATTGAACAATACAACCGTTTGCGTCCGTCACAACCACGTTAAGTGGACTTTCATTTTCACAAACATCCGAGACGTCCTGACTGGTATCACCATTACTCCACATATAGCTGTAAGGTAATTGTCCTCCAAATTCCGAAATATTTACCGCACCGTCACAGCCATCCACTATATTAATAATCGTATCTGCAACAATCGTAATTATCGTTTCTTCTATCTCAAAACTGGTAACCAACGGTGTACTTCCCGCCGCATCGGTGACGGTGAGTTCGTAAGTTCCAGCACCTAGGCCGGTAAAACTATAAGCGCCATCATTGCTATTCTGGATAGAAACGGCCGATCCATTTTGATTCAGTGTAAAAGTATAAAGTGGACATCCACCGATTACTGATCCGGCTACATTTCCACCCATACCGCCATTACAAGCAGCGCCACTGACATCAAAACCAGCAAAAGATAAAGGTCCAGCAGTTACAAATACCGATGGTGGTATCGCCACACAACCGTTGGCATCTACTATCGTCACTTCGTATTCTCCTTTACAAAGACTATTCGGGTCGGAATTCTCCGCTCCATTATTCCAGTCATAAGTGTAAGGTACAGTACCTCCAGTTACCGTAGAATTAATAAATCCATTACAGTCTGGTCCGGTCTGGTCGGTAACTTCAAAAGTTACCATAATTGGGTCCGGATCATTTAATGTATATTCGTTGATAACAACTACGCCGTTGGCGTCTTCCACCGTTAGTGTATAGGTTCCAGCGGTCAATGTAAACTGACTACATGCAAATTGGACAATTCCATCTCCATCAACGGTACTCCATTGGCATTCAAATGGTCCAGTACCAGCATTAATCGTCGTTTCTATCGAACCATTCATATCCCCGTTACAAGTTGGATTTGTTACTATGGCGGTTACGTTGAGGCTACCCAACACGATAATATCCGTGAGGACTTCGGTACAGCCATTCGCATCTACAATCGTCACTCGCCACGCTCCGGGCACAATGTCAGAAATTGTAGGAATACTGTTGGTCGTCTGCGTGGTACCATCCGGGCCTTCCCAGTTAAAGGTATACGCGGGCGTTCCTCCGTCTACTCCGATCAATCTGATTTCACCATCATCGGCGCTGGCAGTAGCATTGTCTATTTCAATATCGTCAACCGTGATCGGTTGCGGTTCGTTAACAGTAATTGGTCCGAGCGTTTCAGAACAACCCGCCGCATCGGTAATGCAAACGGTATAGTTTCCACCAATCAACCCGATGAGGTCAAAACCAGTATTAATGGTATCTCCCTGTCCATTTTTCCAAACAGGCATCAGCGGATCAGTACCACCAGAAGCTGTAATGAAAATTCCTCCTTCTGCAATCCCTGCACAACGTACGTGCCGGACACTATCCAGTTGAATAAAAATGGCACCCGGATCATTCAGCGTAAATGGACCATCTGTAGCTGTACATCCTCTTGAGTCGGTGATAGTAACAAGGTAGCTTCCCTGACCGATATTGGTTAGCGGATTGACGGATGAGAATGGCGTACCATTTCCATCATCCCAATTATAAGTATATTCTGATCCCTGTGGTCCCTCGGTTCCTCCCGTCACCGTAAGCAAGATACTTCCGGAATCTCCTCCGGCAGAACAGGAAGGATCAGTTGTTGCTGCGTCGATCGCAATGGCCTCTGGTTCCTGCACGATAATATTATCACCCTCTACGGTACAACCCAGCGCATCCGTGATGGTTGGAATATAATTTCCAGCAGCTAAATTAGTTGGGTTAATCGGATCGTTAACCGGAAGATTCCAAACCACGTCATAAGGTCCTCCATTACCGCCCGTTGGGTTAATATTTATTTCGCCATCCATTGATCCGGGACATGAAACGGATAATAAATCCATTAAATCATAATCCAGTTCTTCGGGTTGTCCGACTACAATTGAACTAAGAATTCCGGATACACCGCTGGCATCGGTCACGGTTACATTATAAGTACCTGCGATCAGGCCCGTAGGATCCTCTACATCATCGGCGATGGCTGGTTGCCCTGATGGTACCTGCCAGTTAAAAGTATAACCACCCGCTCCACCAGTTACATTAATCATAATCGCTCCGTCGTTACCGTCAAAACAGGTTACGTCGGTCACACTAATCAGCGTAGGATTCGGCGCATCGGCTGCGTTCACACTAAAGCTGCTGGTTCCCGTACAACCGTCGTCGTCCGTAACGGTGACGTTATAAGTTCCAGGGCTGAGTCCGGTAATGGTTTGTCCCATCAGAGGGACCCCATTGGGATCGGTCCAGTTGTAACTTACGTAGTTTCCACTTCCTCCGGAAGCCATGGCGGTAATTTCACCATCGTTTCCAGCACCGGAAACATTGGTAACGTTTCCAGTAACTACGATAGCCGTAGGCTCTTCTACAATAATGCCTTCGGTTGTAACACTACATCCACGGGAATCCGTTATGGTTACAATATAAGAAGCAGGTGCCAGATCAGTTGCTACTCCCCCAGTGTTGGTAGCAGGAACCGGAGCCGGCCAGATGAAAGAAAATCCTCCATTTCCACCCGTAGCAGTAATCGTAATTGTTCCATCATCGGCACCATTACAGGACGCATCCTCTACTACTGAACTAAAGGTGATTGGCGCAGGATTGCCAACCATAATATCCGTGATGACATCGGTACAACCAGATTCTTCGTCGGTAATCGTCACCGAGTAGGTATCTGCGGGTAAACCGATTGGATTCTGTCCGGAAGCAACTGCGGGAGACCAATCGAAGGTAAGGTCATCCGAAGCATTTAAGACATCCAGAATAATCGAACCATCCATGCTCCCCTCACAACTTACATCGGTTACATTTTGTACAGCACCACTGATGCCGCCGTCGTTATCTACGGTATAAGTGGCCGTGGCATTACACTCGGCACCATCAATAATGGTAACGGTATAAGATCCTGCGGGAATACCACTAAGGTCTTCGGTATTGGTTACCGGAGTTGTGTTCCATTCTACACTTTGTAATGGGAATACAGCATCGTCCAGTTCGATATCAATCGCACCATCTTCGGCGCCTCCACAACTGGCATTGTCAATACTTACTAAATTAATATCAAATCCATTTCCGGAAGGGACGGTATAGCTGGCGGTTTCAACACAACCGGCATCATCCGTTACGGTAACGGTGACCATTTCTCCGCCTTCCGCGTTGTCAATATCTTCGGTAGTTTCTCCGTTAGACCAGGCAAAAGAAGGAGTACCTACCGCACCATTGACGGTAATGTTAACTGTTCCATTTTCAGCGCCGTCACAGGTAGCCTGCGCGATTCCATCCAGTTCGATTTCAAAACCGTCTCCGGCCTCTACCGTGAACGCAGCAGTTTGGGTACATTGTCCGTCCGTACTGGTCACAGTAACTACATAATCATCATCGATAAGGTTAGAAATGTCTTCTGTCTGAGCACCGTTACTCCAAACGAAAGTTGGATTTGCACCGGCACCACTGACATTAATATTTATACTTCCCGTAGCCGAGCCGCTACAGCTCGCATCGGTTGCATCTCCTGTGATTACAATTCCACCGTCACTATCAATTGTGAAATTTTCTTCTTCGGTACAACCGGAATTAACATCTGTTACGGTAACCGTATACGTACCCGCAGCAACATTGCTCAGCGTAGCCGTGGTTTGTCCCGAAGGAGCCCAGAGATAATTATAATTTCCACCACCACCCGTTACCTGAACGGTTAAAGAACCATTGGTTGCTCCGGCACAACCGGCCGGCGTACTGGATGATTCAACGATATTGAGATCAATAGAATTTGTTAATTGATAGGTAGCCGTCGCGGTACAACCGTCTTCCGTGTCGGTTACCGTTACGGTATAAGTACCTGCCATTAAGCCGGTCAGGTCTTCGTTGGTAGAAGAAGTATTCCAGCTATAGGTAAATCCGTTTCCGGTTCCACCGCCAACGGTTATATTAATCGCTCCGTTAGATTCAGAATCACAAGTTGGCTGGGTGATTATTTCATCAATAACAATTGCGTCGGTAGATTCCACGATCAGGATGCTACTGGTAAAACTACAGTCCTCATTATCCATTACTGTCACCGTATATCCTCCGGGCATAACGTTTTCGAGATCCTGAGTGGTTGCTCCGTTGTTCCATAAATAAGTGTATATATTATTTCCACCCATCGGAGTGATAAAAATAGAACCGCCACCATTACAATTAGCAGGGATTATTTCATCTACCGTGATTCCGACTGCGGTACTGGGCTGTGTAATTGTTACATTCGGAGAAACTGCAGTACACCCAAGGTTATCTGTTACGGTCACCCGGTAATTATTAGCGGTCAGATTGGAAATATCTCCGGTTGTTTGGGTCGTATTTGACCAAACATAAGTATTACCTCCGTTACCACCCGTTACCGTTGTGTTGACGGCTCCGTCATTTCCATCCAGACAAGATACATTGGTGGTATTGTCAATGGTAATGGCCAGCACCTGAGGCTGTGCGATTGTGACTGCAGGTACAATAAATGTACACATATTCGCATCCGTAATGGTAACCGTATAATTACCCGGAACAAGATTAGTAAGATTTTGATCGGTCGGTCCATTGCTCCAGGCAAATGTATAAGGAGCGGTACCGCCGCCGGGTGTCAGGTTAATCGTACCGTCTCCGTCACCATTACAGGTTACGTTGGTGAAGGTAGTGGTTCCAGTCAATGCATTTGGTTCTGTTACCATATACGTTTCGGTAAAGCTCCGCATCCCGCTGGTAATATTGACCGTATAACTGCCTGCCACCAGATTAGAAATCGTCGGTGTACTTTGACCATTGACGTTAGGTCCGGTCCAGGTGATGGTATAATTTGCTCCGTCGCCACCTCCTATATCCAGAGAGATAGATCCCGTCGCTTCGCCGTTGCAAAATACATTGACAATGGTTTCAGTCACAGTAATATCTACTTCTCCGGCGGGACAGGCAGCAGGATCAATGATGGCTGCTCCATCGTTGGTGATAATCGGATCAATCAGGGTGACCCCATCGGGCTGGGCAAGTTCCACGGTGTTGAAAGTTACCGGACTGGTCACAGCCGCCGCACTATTTGCAGTAAAGCATACTTCAAAAATTATATCTCCCGGTGCCAGATTAACTCCTTGTTGATCCAGCGAATTATTATTCATCAAAATATTAATTCTATCGGTGCCATTCGGATTAAAAGCCTGAAAACTTATGCTCGCACCCGCAAAAGCCGGATTTGGATTCGACAGTGGCGGTACGAAAGTCAGATCGCCGGGAACGAAATTGATTCTGAATGATCCCCCTGATACATCACTGGTAAAGCCATCCACTACGGTTACGGGTACACAGATAGCAGAATCAGAACAAAATGTCTCTGTTTCAATGCTTATTTCAAAATCTCCGCTACCTTCCTGGGATACTATTTCTACACTACCATTGTTGGATAACAAAGTAGTCGGCAGTAATTGAGAAGCACTACGGGCGACCGGATCATCCGAAAACCCAACCAGGGCATCTGTTCCAGCAGTTGCCATCGGGTCAATAATAAAACAGACTTCGTAGAGCGTATCACCATCCATTAAAGTAGAACCCATACCGCCCGGATTCGGATACACTACGAGGATTGCTCCGGTGTCCGAAAACATAGGGGAATCGTTGATGGCACTACTTAATCCGGGTACATTACTATTAAAATTGCGGTGTTCCAGATACTGGAGTTTTGTTTCATCAAAGTTGAAGGTATATTGAAAAGAGGTGACATCTTCAAAGTTCTGGGTGGTTACTGCCACGCAGACCGTATCACCGGGACTGCCCTCTACGTTGGCCGCTATGACCGTGACGGCGCTGCCGCTATTTCCACGGACGACGACGGGTGCATCTTGCACCTCCATGCCTATATTAACACCGGGATTAGATGATTTAAGTACTTCTATACCTCCGGGATCGCCCGTAATTCTGACCGTATCCATTTCTCCCCCTGCACCAATTACGGTAAAACAAAGTTGGTAGGCCAGTGTATCCGGTATATCTACTCCCATATTAAGAGAATCCAGCCACAAGATACGTACCCAGCCATCTGTGTTATTCGTATTTTCGAACACACTTCCTGGTTGTGGCAGATTGATACCGGCAATGGAATCAAATTGCAAAATGGCCGGATTGAAGTTTAACGAATATATAAAAGATACCAGACTGTCTCCGTTACAAAGATTAACGTCCAGGCAAAGTTGCTCACCCGTGGCGGCAGAATCAGGAGTAATCGCCAACCCAAAATTATCGAACATACATTCGAATTCAGGGTCTGTCGGTTGATTAGGGTCCGGTACCGTCACGCTAGCATTGGTAAACAAAGGAGTCTCCTCCTCACCGTTACCATATACGACACTCGCAGGAGTAGGATTTCCGGAAAAGGATACTTCAGTGGTTCCACTACCAATTACGGTGAAGCGGATAATATCGAAAAGCACCAAATCATCGTCGATGGAAACCGGCATGCCGATTGGATCATTCCAGATGCAGGTAATGATGCCAGAGCTGGCCATGCCCGGATTGGAGAGAAAAAATGGTGGAATATTGACGGGTTGCACCACATCATCGTTTGTAACAAACTCAAGAACAGTCGGATCCCAATTTATGGAGAAACCAAAACCGAGGACATTTGTAAAGTCCTGAGATGTTACCGATACGACGAGCGTATCTCCGATTTCCAGATTACTGGAAGTAGGATTGGCAATAAACCGTGTAGTTTGGGAATTTGCATTAAGCCCCAGGAGCACGAGCCCCAGTACGAGAAAAAACGTAATTTTTTTAAACATCGATCCTTGGAATTTGAGATGTTAGACAATTTATCTTGCTAAGATCATTTTTTTTGTCGTCGAAGTAGCGGTCGTCGAAATCTGGTACATATATGCACCTGGACTAGGAAAGACCTCAGATTTAATTTTGACACGGTGAGTTCCCTCACTGTATCGGTTGCTGTACTGGTAAATTTCTTCTCCGGTTATTCCGAAGATTCTTATCGTAACTAATTCAGAATTAGTCAATTCAAACGGTATATACGTGGTTTTAGAAAAGGGGTTTGGATTATTCTGATAAAAAACGGCAGAATTTGCAAAATCGGTCGCAAAGATACTCGTTTTAATACCAACACACACTTCTTCTTCAGTATCAATCACAATCGGTTCTTCAAAAGTTTGTCCGTCGAGCCGGTAAATAACCAGCGTAGCGGTGGGTGAATTTATAAATTCAAGATTTAGTGGTCCATCCGCCAGGGCTTTAAAGGTCAGCACAAATACGAGTGCGGTATCCGGTACGGTATAAAAATCAGTGTCGTTCCAAAAGCCTGCGATAACGCCGCTGGCCGAATTATTGGTATTAAAAGAGACGGTGGGGGTTGGAAAAAAGGGTTCAATATTTTGAAATTCTACTTTTTCTGCGTCCCAGCCAAGCGAAAACTGAAGGCCTGCAACGTCCACAAAATTAGTAGCCCGGAAGGATACTTCAAAAATATCGTTTACCGCTACGGGGCTGGACGGCCCCGTAAAAAAGAACGTAGGCTGCGCCTGTGAACTGTGGCAAAAACCACAAATCAAGAGGACTGCCAAAATGGAGTCAAATCGAAAAAAGGGGAGTTTTAAAGATTGTAAGGCCCTGATTATCAATTTGTTAATTTTTAAAAAAGTTTAGAAAAAATTATGGATGTCGTACCAAAAAGGTACGACATGCCATAATAGCAAAGCAAAATATAACAGTAGTTCTTTGGTAATTTTTAACAATTGGTTTTACAAAAATCAGTGCTTTACAAATTTTTGTAAGGGAAAACTATTCATGGGAAACTACCGCTATAATTAAATGATACCTGCTAATGAATTATTAGCAGCATTATCTTTTATAGCGCAACATTTCCAACAAATTATAAAATACGGAGACACAACTATTGAAAAATAACTGTGGTACAGAGGCAGCAGCACGGGGGAAAGTGATGGTCCTGCACGACGGATTAGACACAGAATGGTGTGTAAAATTCTCTTTGTTCATGTGATTATAATTTGTTGCACAAAATGTTAATATATAATCATACGGGGATTAAGCGTATGTATTCATTCTTGCTATGGATATATAGATATAACCGATGCAAAGCTTAGAAATCAGTCTACTGATTTCAAAATTTTAACATTATTAAGAATCTGCGATGGTGCAATCAGGAAAGAAAATATTTATAAAAAAATCAGTGAAAAGAATCAATTACTGATATTCTAAAAATATTGAATAGAATTTAATAAATATCGCAGTTCATGGGAAAATAACCATTTATTGGTTATTATTTTTTACTTAAATCGGTTTTTGCTATATGTTCTCACAGTCCTTTTAAACTGTTTACAGGAACAAATATACGCCATCCAATCGTCCTATTCCTACCCTATTTATGGTATTTTTTAAAAAAATAAAAAAAGCATATTAAATATACATATAATTTCGACAATTAAATTCAGATAAATACTATGTATAGTTAACTTTAAACCAGGCTATTATCGTAAGCCAATTTGATTAATCCGGCGGTATTGCTAACCCCCAGTTTTCGCATAATATTTTTTCGGTGAACACTTACCGTTTGGTCGCTAATGTACAAAACTTTGCCAATTTCTTTGTTGCTGAGTGCGTGGGTGATGAGTTTGAGGATTTCCAGTTCCCGCTTGGTGAGGTTATATTTTTTGATAAATTTATCTTCGGAAGGAAAACGGGACTGCGCCTCAATTTTTCTTTTTATCTCTTCGAGCGTAGTGTTTAAACGGACTCCTTTGCCCAGAAAGGTACGTCCCTCCATGACTTCACTGATCGCTTTCCAGAGTTCGTCCATTCCCACATTTTTAAGAATATAGCCATCTACTCCTGACTTAAAAGCGGATTTTACGATTTTTGACTCATCATAAACAGTAAGTGCAAGAATTCTGAGCTCTTTATTTTGTGCCCGGATCACATTAATGACATCCAGGCCATCTTTTTCGGGCATATTCAAATCCAGGATCAATAAATCGGTAGGTGTATCTTTTAACATTTGGATTACTTGATCTCCGTTATGGGCAATTCCCACTATTTCGCACTTTTGCGCTTCGTTTTCCGAAAGAATGGACTTTAGTCCGGCAATAAATAATCGGTGGTCATCGGCAATCAACACTTTAATACTTTCCATATTCAAAACTTAATTAGGGCTATTTGGTTCTCACGCTTGCTAATTTCATATTAGCAAAATCTAACACTTATTGCTTGCAAAACCGATGCCACTATCCAATTGCTCATCGAATAGTACGTAATTCAGGATTGGCAAAAGAAGCATTTCAAAATGGTAATGAATTTATTACGCAGTGTATTTATGTTGGTAATCAGCCAATCAGTGGTGTGCTAGTAACCGTTTTGGGACAGGAAATTAATTACAACGAGCATCACTCATCGTTAGGCCAAGATAACAAACACTTTGAGGATTCACAAAAAAATCCGAATTGAACACGGAGTTCAATTCGGATTATGACTACAAATAGAGAAATCTACCGCTGAATAGTCATTTTCTTGATGATCCGTCCGGTGTCTGACTGCAATTCCAGTAAATAAAACCCATTAGGAATATTTTCTGTATTCAGTGTCTCCCGGTGGTTGAGACTGACTGATTCCAGTTGTTGTTCCTGAATTTTATGTCCGTGAATATCATAAATACGCAAATTCACACGCTCCATGGGTGCCTTAAATACAAGGTTGACTAAATCAGCCGCCGGATTGGGATAAAGTCCAATGCTTTGTTCCGCTATTGCTTCCTGAGTTCCCACTACGGCACCGTTAGAAATCTGAATATTATAAACGGGTGTTCCCAGCCATCCGCCCGTACCATCACTAACGGTAAAGGTAAATTTATCGTTTTCTTCTTCCGTACCATCGTGCTGATAAACCACGGCAGATCCATAGATTTCCTGCTGGGTAAAGGTTTGTCCCGGAGCCAATGGATTACCATATCGGAGCAGTCTTCCTTTAGCAGGTGCCTCCACAACCGTATAAACCAACTCGTCCGGGGCGTTGTCCACATCTTCTGCCAGTAACAAATTAAACTGGATTGGATTGGCAGACGCAACGGGTACTTCCAGCGTTTCGTTATTAACCAGTTCAGGACCATTAGGCGATAAGTTTCCACAAATCTCAAAACTCCAGGTGTCCAGTGATCCACCTTCCCCAAAACTATTGGTTACCTCAAAGGTTAGCGTCCAGTCACCCGCACTATTTTCTCCGTTAAATTTGGCCAGTCCTTCGCTATCCTGTACCCGGCGATTCATACCGGTATTTAATGGACAGGAGATCGCTTCCGCCGCATCGTCATCCAGTCCCAGATCAAAAGGCTTTTCTCCGCAAGGAAAATTCTCAAATAGTAAAACACTGGTACCCGCCGGACTCGAAAGACGGACACCTATGTAGGTAATGAGGTCGTATTCACCGACTAAATTGGTAATATTGAAATCATTGATGGTCGCGCCGTCTGCTACATTAATTACGGAAGTAGCAACCGGATCAGATGCCGTTCCGTTAGGTATTGATAAAGGCGTATCCGTTGAAGTGAATTCTCCACAGGCTTGTAATTCGGTAAAGAAAGCAAAGGTAGTGGAATAGGGTCCGGGACCGCAAAGATTTACCGGACGAATACGCCAGTAAACCGGAATGCCTTTTTCCAGTTGTACACCCGCACCGTAGCTGCCTTCGGTAATTCCAGCCACGGATTCGATGATACTGGCATTGCTAAAACTAGGATTAGTGGCCACTTGTATTTCGTAGCTATCTGCGTTTTCGACTGTGGCCCACGAATAAGTAGGTGCGCCTCCGAGACCAGTTGCGCCGTTAACAGGCCCCGTCAGGACCAGGGCAGAAAAATCATTATCAACAGCAATATATTCGATAATCCGTTCTTCGTCTTCGAGACCGTCCGCGGTCGCAGTCACTTTAAATTCTCCGCTGCCAAATCCGGCAAGATTAGAGAGATCCAGTTCCAGCGTCGTTGTTTCTCCGGCAGTAATCGTCGCTTCAGAAAAATCAGCAGTCGCGCCTGCTGGCAGATCCGTTACCGAAAACGTGATATCACCCGCAAAGTTTTCCAAACTTCCCGTGGTCAGGGTAATTGACTGAGATGCAGGTGGACAAATTACTATTTCTTCATCCGAAGGAAATAAAGAATACCCCGGCTGAGCGGGAGGAGTAATCTCGAAATTATTATTTGAAATATCAAAGAAAATATTATCAGCTGCCCGCACCATGATCCGGGCGGTCGTAGATACCTCATCGGGAATAATCACCCCAAAATCTCCGTCATTTACTACATTTTCGGCCAACGTAATGGGATAAGTAAAACCTCCATCCAGTGATAACAGAATATTGACATGCTGACAATTAACCGGCGCCAGGTTTGTATTAGCTACGTCCCAGGTGACTTGCTGGTAACTTCCTACTTCCAGTGTATGTGATCCGTTAGGAAAAGTGACTAGAAATGGTCCTGCCTGATCGGTGGCCCGAAAACTAACGTCTGCCTGCGATACGCCACCGATCAGGGGATTATTATCTCTTACAGTACAAGAAAAATTCATTACCCGGGAATAGGTTGGTAAGATTTCTCTCCGGTCCATTCCGCCCTGAACAACGGTTTGCATATTGGGAAAAATCCGGTTGGAAACGGATCTTGGAGGAAAAGAACGGAATAACGGGGCACTTAATTCGGGGAAACCCAATTCTCCGTAAGGTCCCAAATCACGTTGTTCCCAGCAATAGGTTAAGACATCTCCATCCATATCCTCGGCCACTGCATCCAGTTCGAAAGGCGTGCTGATAGGAATATAAAAACCGTTTTCTACCACAGCAGTTACGTCCGGAAAATTATTTGCAGTCACTACGTTAGTTCCACAAGTTGCGGAACCGTTGCGAATATAATCTGACATCTGATCAATGGTTCCTCCGTGAAAATATTCATCTCCACCTCCATCTACATTATTATCATTACCACAGGTACCTGCGTAGGACATAATTGTCGTTCCACTACCGGGTTCCCAGGCAGAACCAGAAGCGTATTGATCAATAGAAGGAGGACAACCATTCCACGTATGACCAGCAGATAACTGGTGCCCGATCTCATGGGCCATGATGTTAGCGGTTACGGCAATAACGTTAGAACTAGCGTGACAGGTAACACCGGCACCTTTAAATTCTCCGCAAACCCGGCCGCTCGCTACTCCACCGACATCCGAACATCCACCCGTAAAGACATGACCGACCTCGAAATTATCTTCACCAATGACCAGATTTAGGTTCGTAGCATTTTCAATTAACATAGAGGTACCTACTGATCCATTCGAAAACGGATCTGTATTGGGATCCAGATAAAGTACCGCTTCCAGACCATCCACCAAAGTGAAGCGGGTGGCCAGATTCTGTTCGTAGATTAAGTTAAGCCGATTCATGGCAATTTGATAATCGGCCAGAACACTCTCTACGGTTCCTCCGTGTCCCTGCGCAAATTCACCGGAACAACTCAAGGCTACCCGGAATTCTCTCATCTCAACAGGGCCTCCGGCACTGTGCGTACTAGCCTGAGGCTCGCCACCAACCGGTGCAATACTCTCGGGGGTCAGTTCATTTTCAAAATTAGAAAAGCCACAAGCCGCCGGCTGACTCGTTACGAGGTGGTCCCTGGTGTAATAACTGATGTATAGTTCTGTGTTTCCACCAGTGTATGGATCCAGATAGATGTCTCCTTCGGGGGTATGAATACCCAGATGAACACCTTTGGGAGAAATTGCCATCCGGACCGCAAATCCGGGATTGTCCAGGCCGACTCCCCGGTAAGATCGCAACTGAGGATATCGAGCGGCCATATTCGGGTGAAAAATACTGGTTTCCCATACTTTGAATTCACTGATTTGTCCATTGGGTAATGGCAGGCTGATGGTTTTACCCGGTGCGGAAGCGTTGGTCAGATCTTCCCGGGGTGTGCTGAGCAGCGCTTGCTGAAATTCGTTGAAATTCAGTTGGAAAGTAGCGTATTTGTCTACCGTGATGTCCGGATCCTGCTGTTGCGTCAGATTATTTTGATCAACGGACTTCCAGAAATTTTGTCCTGTTACCGTGAGGTTTAGAAAAATTAGAAAATTCAAAGCTAGAAACAAGCGCATAGTTGTATATTTTATTGTTATCATGAAAAAGCATTTTGAGTGTACAACTTCAAAGATAGTAAAGGATTTCCTTATTTAAAACGTAAAAATCCTTATTTGTCGGCTCCTGTTAATGATTATCAGAGAAATCTGCTTTTAAAAAGTAGCCCGTACCTGCGCCCTGCCGATGTGTACGGTGTTGGCAATCCCGGTTTTTCTGCCTTCGTAGCTGATACTCATCAGGATATTTTTGGATAAACGACGGTCCAGCGACAGCGACCAGAGGTAATTTTTACCATCTTTCAGGGTTTCCAGAATAGCAAATTCCAGTGGTGTATTGCGTTCTCCGTCGAAACTTACATTTACAAAAGACAAACGGGAGCGGATAGAAGTTGCTGTATTTTGGTTAAAGGTAGTCTCCAGAGAAAAATCGTGCTTAATGGCTTTTTCCCGCAGGAGGGATTCGTTGTTACTTTCTTTAAATTCGTAAGAAAAGATCGTTCTGAAATTATTGGAAGGTTGTAAAGTCAACTGCGGGCGCGACCGAAAAAATTTGATGGTGTAATCCTGATTTTCAAAAAATTCACTATCACTTAAATTCAGTCCCGTGGCTATCTCAAACTGAGTACTGACCGATTTACTGATATTCCAGCGACTCCGGAAAAACTGCTCATCGTTGCGACGGATTTGAAATCCACTGGTCAGCACTATTTTGTTACGCGCAGTTGTCTGACCTATTTGTAAGTCGTATTTCTGATCACCCCGGTTAAAAAATAAAATATTCCGAACATTCGAATTTACCGCCACCAGCGCCGTATCGGGAATATTGTTCTGAAATGGGTTGTAGGCCGACACCCCTTCTGCCTCCCGCGTCCGCCGGACAACGCGGACCGTAGACTGCGTAGAAAACTTACCCAGGAATTTTTTAAATCCTTTCTTTCCCTGAAAAACTCTTTTTAAACTGGTTTGTAAACTTTCGTTAAATGTAACGTTATTGGTACGGATAAACTCGTTGGTAAAAAGGGTTATCCGGATTATGTTACCTTCGCCCGCAAATGCCTCTTCCCGGATTTCATTGACCTGCGGAACACCGTCTCCATTGAAGTCGAGTGTTTCATCCCAGAAGAAAATACCATCTCCCGGATTGACGGGCAAATAGTTGAAGGCGACCCGTGGTTCCTGGCCGGAACCGATTTCATAATTGGTTGTCGAACGAACCGCTCCTTTCCAAAGGGTGAGCCGGTGATCCAGTCTGCCCAGCGAAGCATTTTGTGGCGTTTGAGTGGTGAGCTGGTCGTCGGAAATTCTTAATTTCCGGTAGGTAAAATTCCAACTGAGGCGGGAAACATTTCCTTCCGTCCAACTGCCATTTACATTAAACTCGTCGGCGACGGTACTTTCCGTAAAGTCCTTTCCAGTGGGCGCATAATCGTACCGCTGCGTGTAATTTGTTCCGATGGTAAAACGCTTTTCTTCCGGTGTTTTCAAATAAAAACGGTACAGGTTATAATAAAAACTCACGGGACTCAACGTATCCGCTCCATTCGAAAACCGGTCGTTTTTTTCCTGTTCTCCGTAGGCTCCCAGCGTGACTCCTCCCAGTTTAGGGAGCGTTTTTGAGACATCGATTTTAGGTCTTAAAAACTGGCTGTCTTCGCGGTCGCTGTCTACTTCTAGCCAGTTAAGTTGGGCATCGACTTTCCAATTGTTACGATTGATTTTTAGCTGCGTAAAATGTTTTTGTCCGGTGTACGTTTGGCCTCTCAGAAAACTGCTGAATTCGTAAGTCAGACTCCCCAGGTTATTTTTTAAAAGGGAAACTTCCGCGCGGGCGATGTGCTCGTTTTCGCGATTGATTTCCAGGATTTCATTCCGGTTGTTGGCGAGATTCCAGTCACGCGTAAATTCAGCTTTCCGATAAGGATTTAACGCCTGAAAACGTTTTTGGGTAAACTCGTAATCTACTTTGGTGGCCAGGTTCCATTTCTTTTTTAGTGGAAATAATTGCTGATAACTGGCAAAGGCAGCCACGCCGGCATCGTCTTCGTCTCCGATGTTTGAAAAGCGGTTAAGGTCGTTACGACTAAGCGCAACTTCGGTTTGGATACGACCGTTTTTATTCACTTCGTAGTCTGCGCCAAAACTGTACATTTGTCTTTGGGTCGGTGCGACCAGACGGATGACCGGTTCAAAATTCCCCTGCGGATTTCCACTCGCATCAGGAGCTACCCAGGAAAAGACCCGACCATTCTGTGAGGTATTGGGATCCAGCAAATAATTACCTTGTCCGAATCCTACTTCTGTAAAAGCGGCTGTAAAAAATGCGCTATCCGGATTGGTACTAAACCGTAAAATTTCAAAATTAACAAGATTATTATTAATTAAAACCTGTGTATCGACTTGCTCGTACTGGATCCGAAATTCGTTGAATTCTTCGGTTCGGCTGATGGAAGGAGCAAGGGCATTATCAACCTCATCTCCTACGGAATTCAGCAGGATTTGTTGTAAAGAATCCAGCTCCTGCAATCCGGTAGAATTGCGACTGTCCTGTTCCGAAAAAAGATTCAAATGCAATCGCCATTTTTTATAATTCAGTTCGGTATCAAACGCATACATGGAGCGCAAAAACTGCTGATCGGCATATTCAAATTCTACGATAATCCGGACATCTTTGGTGATCAGCACTTTATTGGTAAAAATAATATCCGCCCGGTTGTAATCAATGACGTAGTCTTCTTCCAGTCCACGCGTTAACAATTTGCCATCAAAAAAAACTTTTTCAGTACCTGCCAGTGCGATAATAAATTGTTCGCCCTGATTACCCTGTAGCCGGTAAGGGCCCTGATTGCCTTCTTCACTGGGAAGATTGTTGCGCGCAAATTTCCCCCTGGCTACAGCCACGCTGGCCCGCGACCGTAAGGTAGCATCTTTGAAAGGAGTGACCTGATTACGAAAAGTAGCGCCCTGCAATTTTTTATAATAATTCATAAAATAGCTGTCGGGCCGGTTGAGTTCGTAATCTCCGGCAATCAGGACATTTTCCTTTTTACTTAATTGAATAAAAATTCGGTCAAACTCCTGAAGCTGCTGGGTATTTCCTTCCGGCTGGAGTGGAATGCTATTGTCGGTAATGGCCGCCAGGATTTCGATATCATCACCGAGTTCGCCCGCCAGTTGTAAATTAAAACTGGAATTGAGTACCAGATTCTGACTATTACCGAACGAGATACCACGCGCAAAACTTCCGTTATAATCCAGTCCTTTGAATTTGATGATCTCTTCCTCATCATCGTAGGGATTGATGGTAAATCCGATATAATCCCCGTTTTCGCTGGTGCCAATTTTGGTGGTATCAAGACGAACAAAATTTTTGTAAAGATCGTACGGCAGCACCCGGTAGGCAGCGGTAAAAGTTTTGCTTTGTAGCTGGCTGAAAAACAGGGTATCCGTGAGGTGGATTTGATTTTTTATAATCTGATAGCGGGTTGTTTCTATGATTTTTTCCGAAGGATATTCCCGTAAGGACACAGAACCGGGGATAATAGTGAGCGAATCAAGTGGATAAATAGTCTGTCCAGTCTGCCAGATTATTCTTTTTGCCTTTAAATTAGACAGACCACGATCCTGCCCAGTTACCTGAAATCCGAAAAACAAGAGAAAAGAAAAGAAGAGTAAAAGTTTGAATTTCATACGGTTAACTCAATAACTTCCTTTTAAAACGATAAAATCGGAGATAGTTGCGTACAAAAAACTACTTAAAATCAAAAAACTATTAAAATTGTTGGCTGTGATACACGTTTCACGTTCTAAAGAACGCCTCTGGGGTTGAACATTTTTGTATAAAAAGTGATTACGTAGAAAGATTTTCACAAGAATTGGTGTGAGAAATGGCCTTTTTTGATAAAAAATGATAAAAAACACCTTTTAGTCTTGCTTCTTTTACTAAAAAATCTTAAAAGAGCATATATAGACTTTATTCCAAAAAAATTTGTATGCTCCCAAATGACCTTTTTGTCCATCTTTTCGGCTTTTTTATCGTCCATAGCTAGACTATGCACTCTAAAAAGAGCCTCAATCTGATCAAAAATATCTATTTGGGATCTCTACAAAACATTATGAAATAAAGTCTAGCAAGAGTCAGCAATTAAGTTCCCGGTTTTGACCGGTGACAGAGATGAATTTTTTCGTTGTATCTTTTGCCTATTTTTTTTACATTTGCCGGAAATTGAGGAATTTATAGAAAAGGTTTTAATACAATGCTTTATTTTCCAGACGGTTCCGCCAAAGCTTTTACAACATATTTAATTTAAATTTATGTATTGGACATTAGAGTTAGCTTCCAATTTAGAGGATGCACCCTGGCCCGCGACGCGGGACGAATTACTCGATTACGCAATCCGTTCGGGCGCTCCTTTAGAGGTGATCGAAAACCTCCAGCAAATCGAAGATGAAGGAGAAATCTATGATGGTATCGAAGATATCTGGCTTGATTATCCACGGAAGGATGATTTCTTCTTTAATGAGGACGAGTATTGATTTACCGTCTTTTGTACTAAAAAAACGCAACCCTGTATACTCTTTGTATCCGGGGTTTTTTGATGTAGTGTTTCGAGAGATTTTACCGGAAATCAGGAGCCGACAATTTGTATTTCGCTGATTTTTAATCTCCTGTCTCTACAAGTTGTTCGGTTGACATTTTTCGGTAGGCATTCCAGAGGAAGAGTGCTCTCAGTGCCATAAACCCTAAAAAAGCCGCCCACATTCCGTGTACTTCCCACCTGTAAGAAAAACCGTAATGCATTCCTAAATACAAAATTAAACTAATCACCATTGCATTGCGCATTTCAGCCGAAGCCGTCAATCCAATAAAAATTCCATCCCAGATATAACAGGCAAAACTCACCACCGGAAAGAGCATCATCCAGCCCAGATACGGCTGAGCCGCCGTGATGACATCTGTCTGATTGGTAAAAATGCCCAATAATTGGTTACCAAAAATAAAATAGAGCATACTGAAAAAGATCGCCAGACCTCCACCCCACCCGAATGATAGACGAATAATCTGTTTTAATTGCGCTAAATTTCGGGCGCCACTGTATTTTCCTACGAGACTTTCCGCCGCGTAGGCAAATCCGTCAATTCCATAAGACATCCAGTTGAGGTATTGTAATAAAATCACATTCACCGCCAGCAATAATTCTCCTTCAGCCGCCGAACGACTATAGAAAAAACCAAAAGCCAGCGTCAAAGCGAGGGTTCTGAAAAATAAATCCCGGTTGATCCGAAAAAAGGAGGTAAGCGAGTTTATTTCCAATAACATTTTCACTTTTAGCAAACGCAAATATTCGGGATATTTATAAAACAGCAGAAAAATTCCCAACAGAAATCCAGCATATTGTGCAATGACCGTTCCCCAGGCTACTCCGTCTATTTCCATTCCCCAATGGATAATAAACCAGTAACTACCAATCATGTTGGTCACATTAATCAGAATCGTCAAAAACAACGGATAGATCGCGTTTTGCATACCAAAAAACCACCCCATCAGCGCGTACAAACCCAGCGTGGCCGGTGCCGCCCACATCCGGATATAAAAATACTGAGCGGTTAGCGTTTTTGCTTCCCCCGTCAGATTCATCAGAAAAAATCCGGCTTCGCCCAACGGCCACTGAAAAATCATCATCCCCAGTGCCAGCAACATGGCTACCACCAACGCCCGACCCAGCGTAGCGGATACTTCTGCCGGTCGCTCCGCCCCAAAAGCTCTGGCGGTAATCCCCGTCGTTCCCATCCGCAGAAATCCAAAATTCCAATACATAAAACTGAAAATCATTCCGCCGATGCCTACCGCTCCGATGTGCATTTCGGAGAGTCGTCCCATCAGGGCGGTATCTACCGTTCCAAGAAGTGGTACCGAGATATTGCTGAGAATATTGGGAATGGCAATGCGCAGAATCGAGCGATTTGGGGACATTTTGGTTTTTTGAGGCAAAGGTAAGGATAATGGCGCTTTGCTTGTTGAATCGCTTTGCTTGTTGAGGCGCTTTGCGCGTTGAAACGCTGCGCTTGTTGAATCGCTTCGCTTGTTGAGTTGTTTACCCTTTCCCATGAATAGCAACAAGACAAACATCATAAAATCTCCCATCGGGGCCAGGGTAAAATTTTATGGTGTTTTGCAGAAGTTACTCATTTAAATAAAAAATGAAAAAGCGTATTCATACGATAACAGAACTCAACAAGCTTAGCGTTTCAACATTTCAACAAGCGCAGCGTCTCAACATTTCAACAAGCTAAAAACTCATTTCATAGCCAGTATCGCTTTGCTTGTTGAGTCGCTTCGCTTGTTGAATCGCTGCGCTTGTTGAGTTATTTACACTTTCCCATGAATAGCAACAAGACAAACATCATAAAATCTCCCATCGGGGCCAGGGTAAAATTTTATGGTGTTTTGCAGAAGTTACTCATTGAGGCACTCATTTACATAAAAAAAAGAAAAATCATATTTACACGAAACCAGAACTCAACAAGCGCAGCGTCTCAACCTATTCACAACCTAAAAACCCATTTCATAGCCAGTTTTCCCGTTCAGTTGCGTATTTTTGTCCGCGCATACTCGTTTGCTTCTGACGAATAATAAAAGGTGTGAAATACGGGTTTACAGACAAGTTATCTTTGCAACGTTGTGCATTTAAGATTTTTATAAAAAAATTAGGTTTGAAATTAAAAATAGGAATTTTGTTTGGAGGCCCTTCGCGGGAAAGGGAAATTGCCTTTGCGGGCGGGCGAACGGTGTATGATAATTTGAATAAATCTTTGTTCGAACCCGTTCCGATTTTTGTGGACAGCCACCGTAATTTTATACTGCTCGACTGGCAATATATTTACAAAGGAACCATCCGGGATTTTTATCCGCCCGTTTCTGAATTGCCGGAAGATTCTTATGGTTTTCAGGTTTATTTAGAAAGTCTTGGCGCGTTATCCCCCGAACGACAGGAAGCCATCATCGCCAAAATTGGTCAACGGATTCTGCCGGAAGATCTCTCTAAATATATGGATTTGGCCTTTTTGTCATTGCACGGTGCTTTTGGAGAAGATGGACAACTGCAGGGCCTGCTGGAAAGTCTGAAAATTCCATATACGGGTAGTGGTATCCGGGCGTGTGCGATTGGAATGGACAAAGCCTTCCAGAAGAAAATGATGGAGGCGGGTGGTTTTCCCTGTCCGCCCGTTCTGGTACTGGAAAAATCAGGATGGACCGATGAGGTCGCTGCCGGTATTTTCAAGGAGGCAAAAAAGACAATTAAATTTCCGATGGTTATTCGTCCCGCCAATCAGGGTTCTTCCATCGGTGTAAAAATTTTACCGGAAGGTATCCGCTTATCTGATTTTATCGAAGCTATTGATGCCGCTTTTTTTCGCGTTACGTTAGATCAGAAAACGTGGTTGGATAAAACGACCGAAGAGCGAATTGCCTATCTGCGCGACCTGACGGATATTCGCAGCGGACTGGGATTTCCGATTGACGCCGCCAGACAAACCTTTTATCATCCAGGCGATTTTTTAGCTTTTTTAGATACTTATTTTAAAAATTCGAATCATTCCAGTTTGCTATTGGAAAGTCACCTGAGCGAACAACGGGTTATTGTGGAAGGATTTATAGAAGGGAAAGAATTTTCCTGTATTGTATTAAAAAAAGAAACGGGCGGCACCGTTAGTTTGCCCCCCACCGAGATCGTCAAAGGCGGGGAAGTATTTGATTATCGGTCTAAATATCTGCCTGGTCTTTCCAGAAAAGTTACGCCGATTGATTTGCCCGACGCAGAAATTAATCAGATAAGAACTGCCTGCCAGGAGTTGTTTGATTATCTGGAATTTAATACTTACGCCCGGATCGATGGTTTTATCACCAAGGATAAAGAGATTTTTCTAAATGATCCAAATACTACGAGCGGGATGCTTCCCTCTTCTTTTTTCTTTCATCAGGCGGCGGAGATTGGGTTGAATCCTTCTCAGTTTCTGACCTATATTATCCGCATCAGTTTGCAGGAACGCATCCGGACCAGTCTGGATAAAATGCCTTTTGAGAATTTACTCACACAACTGGATCAGCAGATTGATGATTTAAAAAATGAAAAAGGAGAACGCTTAAAAATTGCGGTACTACTCGGAGGCTATTCCTTCGAACGGCATATTTCGGTGGAGAGTGGCCGGAATATTTTTGAAAAACTGGCCAGCTCTAACAAGTACGAACCCATACCGGTTTTCCTGACAGGCAGCGACGAAGAACACGAACTTTATCAGATTCCCATCAATCTGTTATTAAAAGATAATGCGGACGATATCCGGGACAAAATTTACCACTACCAGGAACACCCTGTCATCGAAACTATAAAAACGGAATGCGCGGATATTACCAAAAAATATGCCTCCGACGATGTGGTCTTTGCCCCACAAAAACTAACGTACGAAAAACTCAAAGAAACAACCGATGGTGTTTTTATCGGACTGCACGGACGTCCGGGAGAAGATGGCAGTGTGCAACGTGAACTGGATAAACTGGGACTCCCCTATAATGGTTCGCCCCACGCTTCTTCCCAAATTACCATCAACAAATACGAAACATTACAATTACTGAAAAAGCACGGATTTACAACCACCTCACAGAGTCTGTTATCCATTAATGATTATCAGGAAAACGAAACAGCTTTTGTCGATCAGATCGAACAAACATTCAACTATCCGTTCATTGCAAAACCGGTTGATGACGGTTGTAGTTCTGCCGTCAAAGTGATTAAAACCCGTAAAGTATTGCGTGCTTATCTGGCGGCCCTTTTCCGTCAGGAAGAAGATATTAATCCCGCGGATTTACAAACCTTGAATTTAAAACCCAAAGAAGAATTTCCACAAAAAAAATCAGTCCTGATCGAAGATTTGATTACCGCAGCGGGAGCAGAACACTTTTTGGAAGTCACGGGCGGATTACTGACGCACTATGAAGACGGAGCGTTGAGATACGAAATATTTGAGCCGTCCGAAGCGTTGGCAGGAGGAGAAATTCTTTCGCTGGAAGAAAAATTTCTGGCCGGAGAAGGGCAGAATATTACGCCGGCGCGATTTGCCACCGGCACGATCAATTACGAACAGGTAGCCGAAAAGGTAAAAGAAGATTTGGGAAAAGCTGCTAAAATTTTAAATATCCGGGGATACGCCAGAATTGATGCATTTGTCCGTATCTTTGCCGACCAGCGGGTAGAAACCATTATTATCGAAGTAAATTCGCTGCCCGGAATGACGCCAGCCACCTGTATCTTTCATCAGTCGGCCATCAATGGGTATAAACCATACGATTTTATTGATCAGATCATGACTTTCGGTTTTGCCGATAACGATAGAAGCTGTTTAACAGCTTCATAAAAAGACCATCACATTATGAGTAAAATAAAACGTTTTTTTCACGAAACTTTTCTTTTTCTGACCAGCTGGATATTTCTCCGTAATCTGGCAGGAATTATCGTTACGCTGCTGGTCGTATTTCTGCTCACCTTCTGGTGGATGGACTGTTATACCCGTCATGGAAAAACATACGCCGTACAGGATTTTTCCGGAATGACGTTGCCCGAAGCCAAAAAATTAGCAAATAAACAGAATTTTTCCATCATCGTCAACGATTCCCTTTTCCTGCCGGGACAGCCACCCAATACGGTACTCTCCCAGACACCGGCGGCCAATTCGCAGGTAAAGAAAAACCGTAAAATCTATCTGACCGTGACCAAAGCCATCGCTGACGCAGTAGAAATTCCGGGACTCACAGGAGGGAACGACGAGTTATATACCTACAAGAAAAAGTTGAGCCGTCTGAAGGTTAATACCAAAATAAAGGAACGCCGGTTTGACAACACAGTAGAACCAAATACGATTTTAGAGGTTTATTATAACGACGAAAATATTACTGACAAACTGCGGGACGGATTCAAAGTCGACAAAGGAAGTACGGTAGAAGTGGTCATCACGGAACGAAAGGGCGGCCTCGTACCTATCCCGGAACTGGTTTGTATGCAATTTAACGAAGCGGAATTTTTAGTGGGTAATTTTGAACTCAATATCGGTTCCATCATTAAGGATGCGACGGTGATCGACGAAAACAATGCGTACGTCTGGCGACAGGTACCTGCATTCACGGAAAGCCAACGATTGTCTATTGGTAGTTCGGTGGATATTTATCTGACACAGTATAAGCCGGATGAGTGCCGGTGATTTTGTTTTTATTTGTTAATCGTTTATTTGTTGATTTGTTGCCCTGTCGTCAATGACATTCAGGTGAAAAATAATTATTTAAAAAAATTTAGAAAATGGATATTGATATTAAAGAATTAAAAGAAAAACTGGATAGTGGCGAAAAGTTTATTTTTATTGACGTACGGGAGCCACACGAGTACGAAGATTTCAATCTCGGTGCCAAGTTAATTCCGCTGGGTAGTATTATGACGGCAGTCGATGATCTGGAAGACAAGAAAGATCAGGAGATCGTGATTCATTGTCGCTCGGGTGCACGCAGCGGTCAGGCGCAGCAGTTACTGACCCACCAGTTTGGATTTAAAAATGTTCGTAATCTGACTGGAGGCGTACTGGCCTGGATTGATGCTTACGGGAGATAAATAAGTGTTGAGGTGCTTCACTTGTTGAGCGTTTATTAGACTTTATTCCAAAATAATTTGTATGCTCCCAAATGATCTTTTTGTCCATCTTTTCGGCTTTTTTATCGCCCATAGCGCGGCTATGCACTCAAAAAAGAGCCTCAATCTGATCAAAAATATCTATTTGGTTTCTCTAC
>CAKZUV010000268.1 GCA_937921555.1 uncultured Saprospiraceae bacterium | reverse complement strand
AAATAATTTGTATGCTCCCAAATGATCTTTTTGTCCATCTTTTCGGCTTTTTTATCGCCCATAGCGCGGCTATGCACTCAAAAAAGAGCCTCAATCTGATCAAAAATATCTATTTGGTATCTCTACAAAACATTATGGAATTAAGTCTATTGAAAAAACAAAATTTTTTTAAAGTTTAACTTCCACAACCAACTCAATCATGGGATTAAAAAAGAGAGCAAAAGTAAGTGCCGAGTTCAGTATGTCTTCCCTGACAGATATCATTTTTCTGCTGTTGATATTCTTTATGTTGACGGCGAACTTTGTTCGGGTGGATAACCTCGAACTACCAAAATCCGATTCTAAAACGGTCGCACCTTCCGATGTAGCCGTAGCGATTCAGAAGGATGGAAAATTTTTACTGAATGGAAATGAAATTCCAATGAGCGGTCTGAGGGGAGGAATCCAGCGGGCCATCCGGGAATCTGAAAATAGGGACAATGCTACCTTGACCATTGTAGCCGAAGTAGGTGTCCCCACCCGAAAGGTACACGAACTGATGAAGATTGCCAGTGAACTAAAATTAAAAGCCATCCTCGCAACGCAACCAAGATCGTAAAAAAACTTTGTGTTCTTAGTGCCTTTGTGGCAATTATTTTATGCAACTTAATATATATTGTACAAGCACCAGAGCATATTTTAACCTTCTAATCACCATTCCATGGGTTTAAAAAGAAAAGCAAAAGTCAGCGCCGAATTCAGTATGTCTTCCCTGACGGATATCATTTTTCTGTTGTTAATATTCTTTATGCTGACCTCCAGTTTGGTGGCACCCAATGCCCTGAATCTGAAACTTCCGGGCAGCAGTTCTACCCCGAGTACCTCCAACGAAAAAATTCCCGATGTGACCATCTCCCGTTCAGGAAAATACGCATTGGACGGAAAAGGGATCAGCGCCGGAAATCTTGAAACGGGCCTGCGACGTTTAAAAAGCAGCGCGAGGGGAAAACTCGATATTACCATTTCTCCCGATCCCGAAGCACCCGTCGAAAACCTCGTAGAAGTGATGGACATGGCTATGCGATTGCAAATCAATGCCATCATGGCGATGGAAAAATAGGGTAGTGGATGAAGCAATACGTAAAATAATTATACCCCGTTTGCATCTGTTGACTTACTGAGTACCGGACTGTTTTTTTGAATCACTTTTCAGAAACATTATCCTTCCCTTATCTTTTTCCATTTAATTTGTTAATTTCAGGCATTACTTTCGGATCGATTACGATTGAGTCCGAAAAATTATGCTGATTGTTGGATCAAAACAACAATCTACTATGAGAAAAACATGATCAACTGGCGGGAATATCCTTTCGTACGCTTACTCCTATCCCTGATAGCGGGTATCTTGTCTGCTTTTTTGTGGAAAGCAGCACTACCTTATTACGTTTTTATCTTTCTATCTGTTCCCCTGATCGGATTTACTTATCTCCGGGGAAATTATAAATACCGGCATTTTTACGGCTTTTTTGTTACGCTGTTTTTCTTTCTCCTGGGAAACTTTCTCAGTTACCATGCGAACGAATCCCGGCGGAGTGATCACTATCACCATTTTCTCAAAGAACAGACCGAGATGGTGGCGATGGTCACCGACGTCAGAGCAACCGCCAGATCCTACCGGCTAGAGCTATCCGTAAAGGGCATAAGCAACGTCCCGGATGGACAACGCGTCGCCGGAAAATTACTGGCTTACGTAGAAAAAAGTGAAGCGGCCAGTCAGCTGAGATACGGCGATCAAATATTTTTTTCCGGTAAGACTTATCCAATTGCGGCTACTCAGAATCCCGCCGCATTTGACATGAAAGCATTTTTAAGTAACCGGAATTTTCACTTTCAGACCAATTTAAAAACAGGCGACTGGATGCTGCAAAGCCGAGATCAGGGAAATGCGCTGATTGCACTTTCAATTCGTACCCGTGATCAGCTGTTTGATATTTTACAAAAAAATCTTCCCGGAAGAAAAGAGGTGGCAGTCGGTGCGGCCCTGATTCTTGGTAAAAAAGATTTGCTGGAAACGGACCTTAAAATGGCGTACGCAAATACGGGGGCGATGCACGTACTGGCCGTTTCCGGACTGCACGTCGGATTAATTTACTTGGGAATTTCTTTTCTTTTGGGTTTACTGCCCTTCAGATCTGTCACCTGGGTCTGGATCAAAACCTGGATCATGGTTGCTGGCGTCTGGTTTTTTGCATTGCTGACTGGCGCTTCTCCTTCGGTACTGAGAGCCGCGACGATGTTTAGTTTTATTATTGTAGGAAAAGCAATGCGTCACCATCCCAGTATTTATAATACACTGGCTGCTTCTGCTTTTTTTCTTTTATGCCTTCAGCCTTACATGATTTTTCAAGTAGGATTTCAATTGTCGTATTTGGCGGTAATCGGGATTGTTTATTTTCAGGATAAGATTTACGGGCAGTTTTATATCGCTAACAAACTGGGAGATTATATTTGGAAATTAACTTCCGTGGCCATTGCTGCACAGTTGGTTACGCTTCCGATTAGTTTGTATTATTTTCATCAGTTTCCTGTCTATTTTTGGTTATCGGGTTTGATCGTGATACCTGCGGCGATAGTCATCATGACTTTTGCGGTGGCTTTATTTATTGTTGCCATAATTGTTCCCAAACTGGCCTTTATTCCGGGTATGACTTTATATGGTATTTTATTTTTAACAAACGCGTTAATTTATCTGATCAGCCAATTGCCGGGAGCGGTTATTTCCGGAATATGGATGAGTCCTTTGGGACTAATTTTGTTGTACCTGGTGATCATCGCAATCGTTCTCGCCATTGAAAGAAAACAATTCAGTTGGTTACAAGTATCTGCGGGATTATTCCTCTTGTTTTCATTACAGTTCTCTTACCAAAGTATAAAGGCTTCCCAAAAAAGCGAACTGGTTTTTTATCATACTAATAAAGGGAAAACCCTCATTGATGCGATTGATCGATCCGAAGGCTGGTCCGTACGAAGTGAAAGTATGACTGATAAAGACATTGATTTTGCTGCAAAAAATTACCGTATTAAATCGGGGGTGACAAATATACAGATGACTACCAAAGATCAAGTGAACCGGAGTGATGTATTCTGCTATCGCAGTAATCTTTTGCAATTTAAAAATATAAAAATTCAGATTATCGACGGTAAGCAAATGCCTGAATATATCCATCCACCAGTTGTTGATTATATTTTATTGGAGAACAATACATCCGTTAAATTAAAAGTACTGGCAGATTATTTTCAGACTAAAAACTTTATTCTTTCCGGGAATAATGGTCTTTGGAAAATTGAGCAATGGAAAGAAGAAGCGTCATCTGATTATAAATTGATTGACATCAAAAAAGAAGGTGCTTTCATTCTATCAGTAAAGTGATTTTGATTAATAACAATAATATTTTAAAAATTACCAAAATATGAATGAAATTCTTAAACAACTTCTATAAAAAAATACAGATGAAAAATTTGATGAGTGATTATTTTTATTTTACAAAAAGAGAACGTAATGGTTTGTTGGTGCTGGTAGCCATTTCTCTGCTGGTTTTATCTTTGCCGGCTATTGCCAGAAAATTTCAGGCGGTAGAAAAATACGATTTTGAAGAATATAAGCAAGTATTGGCGGCAGCAAGTCCGGATACTAAAAATACCCAGGAGTCGACACAAAAAAATATGATCAGGCCTGCGGTCCTGAACCCGCAGCCGATCGATCCCAATACTGCGGATAAAGATGGTTTTTTGAATCTGGGACTTTCTCCCAAACTGGTCAATACCATTATAAACTACCGGAATAAGGGAGGGAAATTTTACAAAGCAGAAAGTTTAAAAAAAATATATGGAATGACCGATGCGGATTACCAGCGTATTTTGCCATACCTTATTTTTAAAGATCCTCCGAAACAAAAGCAACCACGCACGGCCGCCGTGGTAGTCAGTCAGCCAATCGTAACCAGTCCGGAAGTAGTCATTCAAAACCCGGATCAAAAATTTGATCCGAATACCGTGGCAAAGGAAGCACTGATTTCCTTTGGACTGCCCGAAAATATCGTAAACCGGATGATTAAATTTCGCAATGCGGGTGGAAAATTTGCGGAGCCAGCAGATTTAGAGAACGTTTATGGTATGAAGGCAGTCTGGGTAGAACAATTGATGCCCTGGATGGAAATCGCAAAACGGGAAAAAATTGACCCCTCCAAGATTAATTTACGGAAGAAAAAAATTGTAAAAAAAGAAAACCCCATTACTGATATCAATACGGCCGATTACGAAGATTGGCAAAACTTGACAGGAATCGGACCTTATTACGCAGATAAAATTATGAGCTACCGCGAAAAATTAGGTGGCTTTATCTCTGTAGATCAAATCATGGAAACAAGAGGGCTGCCCGACTCGGTCAAACAATCTATCCTGCCAGCCTTACGTCTTTCTGAGATATTCAGAAAATTAAATATCAATACCGCTTCTACCAAACAAATGGCCACTCATCCATACATCACCTGGAAGCAGGCAAATGCCATTTATAACTACCGGAAACAGCACGGTCCTTTCAAATCAAAAGCCGATCTGGAAAAAATGTTAGCGCTCACACCAGCATTTATAAATCGTATTAATCCATACTTGAATTTTACAGAATTGGAAAATTAGGACAAGTATTTCTGGCATTCTGCCAGAAATAACTTCGGGATTATAGGGCTTTTAAGTCCGGAACTGTGACGTCAATTTTGAATATGATTATTTTTTAACATGCAATAAATAACCCAAAAAGGTATATTGCTTTTATGTTTACTTACCCTTAACTTTGCAATACACGTTTTGAAAACCCTCCAAAATTTTAAAAGGTAGTAATATTTCCCCTCCCTACTATCTCAAACTTTTGCACACGACGACATGAAACCTTTAGCACCACATTATTATGTGTTGCCTCCCAAATTCTTACAATTAGCGTTCTGCTGGTTGTGGCTACTCATTTTTATATCAAGTCATAATGTTTCCGCACAAAGTACCATAGAATGGGAAAGAACCATTGGTGGGGATAACTTTGAAGATGTCAGATCCGTTTTTGAGACCGCCGATGGTGGTTTTATTTTCGGTGCTTCTACTTCATCTAGTGCCAATGGTGATGTGTCTCAGGCCAATAATGGTTTTAGTGATTACTGGTTGGGTAAACTGGACGCTGATGGTAATTTACTTTGGGAAATAAATTATGGGGGAGATCATGTTGATCAGTTACAGGCTGCCAAACCGACTGCGGATGGCGGATACATCCTGGGAGGATATTCGAGATCTAGTATCAGTGGTGATAAATCAGAAGCAAACGTTTTTCCATTTAGTTTTGATTATTGGGTAGTTAAAGTCAATGCCGCCGGAGTAAAAGAGTGGGATCGTACACTAGGTGGTCTGGAGAACGAATTCTTCTGGGATTTGGAACAAGCCCACGATGGTGGCTACCTGTTGGCGGGTAATACTTTTTCCAATATGGATGGAAATATCTCTGAAGCCAGCTATGGAGGATCTGATTTTTGGATTGTCAAACTTAGTGCAACGGGCGCTTTAGAATGGGAGAAAAGATACGGAGGAGACGGTGAAGATTGGTGCTTTAATGTACTGGCTACTACCGATGGCAATTATTTAATCTCTGGTCACTCCGGTTCCGGAATTAGTGGAAACAAAACAACTGCATCTCAGGGAAGTAATGATTTCTGGACACTGAAAATAGATCCATCTGGAAACATAATCTGGCAACGATCATTTGGTGGCGCACTGGATGATCAAATTCACGATGTGGTCGAATCAAATACAGGGGGATACCTTCTGTCGGGTTATTCCAATTCGGGTATCAGCCCGGAAAAGACAGAAGCCAACCTTGGAGATTATGATTACTGGGTAGTACGGATAGACGACAACGGAAATAAACTCTGGGATAGAACGTTGGGAGGTGCAGACAGAGATCAGTTGCAGGTTGTTCAGCAAAACTCAAAAGATACTTACCTGTTGGGAGGTCTTTCGGGATCATCTGTTAGTGGTAATAAAACAGTTGACTCAAATGGTCAGCAGGATTATTATCTTGTCTTCCTGAGTGATGCGGGTATTGTTTACTATGATGATGCCTACGGAGGAGGGGCGGTGGATGATATGTACAGCGCTACTTATACGTCTGACAATGGTATTTTACTCGCTGGAAATTCTAACTCAAACGCCAGTGGAGATAAATCAGAAGACAATAAAGGTCCGGTTTGGTCCCTGGACAATTGGTATGTAAAGTTGACTTGTGATTACAATCTGGCATTAAGGGATACGACTACTTGTGTCGGCGAACCAGTAATTATTGATGCAACTTCTTTTTTAGGATGTTCTTACGAATGGAGTGATGGCTCCAGTAATGCGATTCGGACCGTTATGCCTACGGAATCTACTACTTATAAAGTCACCGTGACCAGTATTAATAGTTGCGTAATGATTGATAGTATTACCGTTATTACTGATGAACTTCCAATTGTGGATTTAGGTAATGATACTACTATTTGTATGGGCAGCTCGGTCCTGTTGGATGCCGGAAATGCGGGAGCTGCTTTTAGCTGGTCACCGACCTCGGCCAGCCAAACCATTACTGCAACAACAACCGGCCTTTACGAAGTAACGGTAACCAATAGCAACGGTTGTTCTGCCATCGATGCCATCAATATAACCGTAAATCCTTTACCAGTTATTGATCTGGGATCAGACCAGACGATTTGCAGCGATGCGACCCATACCCTCGATGCTGGCAATCCGGGAGCTACTCATTTATGGTCTACAGGTGAAACAACACAATCAATTATTATAGATTCTACCGCTACCTATTCCGTTACCGTTACAGATGCGGGTTGTTCGTCCGAAGCTGATTTTACCCTTACGGTAAATCCCGTTCCGACGATTACATTAGAAAATGATACGACCATTTGTCAAGGAGAAACGGCAACGCTTATCTTTAATATGGTTGGGAATGGCCCATTTGATGTCGTGTATGATGATGGAAATGCTTCCAATATGCTGAATGGCATCAATGATGGCCACAGCATCACGGTCACCCCTGCGGTTACGACCACCTATTCAATTATTTCTATTGATGATAGTGCGACCCCTGCTTGTACAAATACGGGAAACAGCATAACAGTTACGGTAAATCAAGTTTACTCTTTTCCACAAAACGCAACAATCTGTCAGGGTGATAGTATAGAGATCAATGGTGAGTTTATTAAAAATTCAGGAACTTATACAGATTCATTACTCAGTTTTTATGGTTGTGACAGTCTGCTGATTATTGACCTTTTTGTAGCACCACTTCCAATTACTATGATCCCGCTTACCAGTTGTAATCCAATGGATACTGGAAGCGTAGTGGATATCTATCCCAGTTTTTATGCTTGCGATAGTACGGTAATTACAACGACGAGTCTGCTACCGAGCGATACACTTTACACGGAATTAGAAAGTTGTAATCCGGTAGATACTGGTTTAGTGGTTTTCCAATTGTCTAATCAATTTGGCTGCGACTCGGTGATCTTCCAGACGACGAGTTTGCTACCGAGCGATACACTTTACACGGAGTTAGAAAGCTGTAATCCGTTAGATACTGGTTTAGTGGTCTTCCAATTGTCCAATCAATTTGGCTGTGACTCAGTGATATTCCAGACGACGAGCCTGCTACCGAGCGATACACTTTATACGGAGTTAGAAAGTTGTAATCCGTTAGACACCGGCTTAGTGGTTTTCCAATTAAATAATCAATTTGGTTGTGATTCGGT
>CAKZUV010000267.1 GCA_937921555.1 uncultured Saprospiraceae bacterium | reverse complement strand
TCACTTCTTTCTCGTAGGCTGCGTAATCAAATGATTCTGAACCTACCTTTTCCTTCTTGAAATCTTCTTTTCTAATTGTCATGTCTCAAATTTAAGTTATTTATTTTGTTATTTTTGAGACACACTTAATTGAACACCCTCACGCAATATATAGTTTGTTTTTATTAAATATGATTAAGAATTTCCGTTCTATATTCCTTAGACTCTGCTTATTAGTGGATATTGTCTTAACGTTTTCGGGAAGTTTGGTATTATAAAAAAATTCTGAATCACTCAGAGGAAAATTACTCAATATTTAACTTCAAACTCAACTACAACTACAACTACAACTACAAACTCAAAACCCACCAACTCAAAACTCAAAACTCAACTTCAACTTCAACTTCAAAACTCACCAATTCAAAACTCAAAACCCAAAACTCCCTTACCTCCCGACATTCGGATCAATAGCTTGCGCTTGCTGTAAATATCTTTGTGCGTTTTCGGAGTCACCTCCGTATTGGTAGGCGGCGCTGAGATTCAAGAGTGCCTGAGCGTTTTTGGGTTCTTTGTTGACGGCTCTTTGAAAGTACTGAATAGCGAGCGGGTGATTGCCACGGGTGCCGTTGAGGACGCCGAGGAGTCGCAGAATTTCGTATTCGTCGCCGCGCATTTCCAGGGCTTTATTGAGGTATTTTTCAGCTTTAGCAAAGTTACCTTTTTCTCCGTAGAATTTCCCGGCATCGCGATAAGTGATCCCGAGGTTGTTGAATCCGTTGGGATCGTTGGCATCGATGGCGAGCACCTGATTATAATAGTTGATGGCCTGTTCGTATTCTTTCAGATAGTTGGAACTGTTGCCCAGCAACAGGTAGGCCGCTTTGTAATTGGGATGAATTTTTATGGCTTCTTTCAGGTGCACCTGAGCGGTACGCAGCATTTCGGTTTCCTTGTTTTTATTTTCGGGTTTGGAAGACTGTGCGATCATCTCTCCGCCGACGGCGTTGCGGAGTTTTGCGCTGTTTCGGGACGTTTCAATGTCGGTGGTAAACAGGGTGTAGTTATTTTTCCAGGCCATATTACGGACCACTGTTTTTATACTAAAAGCAACGGTGACGAAAGCGGTGATTCCCAGGAGTACCGTTAATTGTGAAACGCTGATCACTGGATTTGGACGGTTTAATTTTTTCGCCAGCCGCCAGCCGAGTATTCCCAAAATAAAAGTAAATCCGACCGATGGCATAAACATAAATCGTTCGGACATATTCGTCCCGACGGGAAAAACAATATTAGAAATAATGGAAGTGGTCATCAGGAAAAACAGTATACCAAAACTAACCGGGTCTTTTTTTCTTAACCCGATCATTGCGTAAACCGTCATGGCGATATAAGCGAGCAGGCTGAGGATTACTTTTATATTTCCAAAATGCATGATCTCCACGTGGCGCGGATAATAATCGTGGGTCAGCGGATGTGGAAAAACGAGGAGCTGTAAATATTTTCCCAGCGTAAAAATAATCGTGGCCATTTTTTCACTAAAAGAAAAATCTACGTATTGATTGCCCACGACTTTGATAAACGGGTTGTTCATCAATTCGTTGGAATCATCTCCGAGATCTGCGCCCAGAATGCTGAAACGAATGACTAAAAATAAAACAGCCGCGGCGAAGAAGGGAACCATTTTGACGGCAATTTTTCCGATTTTGGCATCTGTAAAAAACCAGTACATCAACGGAACGACGCCCAGAAAAGTAATGGCATTTTCTTTCGACATCAATGCAATAAAAAAGCAGACAAAGACCGCAATTTCCAGTGTATTATTTTTTTTATAAAAAGCCATCAGCGAATAATACGCGGCGGCCAGCGCACCGAGTAACGTCAGAATTTCATCCCGGCCTTTGATGTTGGCAACGGCTTCGGTATGCAACGGATGGGCGGCAAAAATAAGGGCTGCAATCAGGGCAACGGTAAAGGCCCGGAGATTCCCCCGGCCCGGTCCCAGTAAATTCAGGATCAGTAAATAAACCAGAATCGTGGTCAGTCCGTAGAGCAGGATATTGATAAAATGTCCGACGAAGGGACGGCCTTCGTACAAAATATTTCCGTCGGCATCTTTGGCGACCTGTCCCGTTTCGGTTAGTTTTTCTTTTTTGAATAATTGCCATTCAATCGCAAACATGATGAGGGTGAAAGGACGGTAGCGACCACCGCTGACGAGTTTATCTTTGCCTTCTACTTTGAAAAAACCTTTAAACGTATCATATTTTAAAATACCCGGAATACCGCTGATGCCCTGGGTCGTGTACATATTGTCGTAGATGACGATGGCGTCGTCCTGGGTATATTTGTGCTTGAGTGTATTTCCATACAAAAGAAAACAGAAAAGGAGTAAGAGGGGAGCGACGATTTTTCCGGAAGGGATCGGACTGGCCGTTCCCGTTTTGACGGGATTCTTTTTAGACGCTAGGTTGGATCGATTTTTCTTTTTAGGAGATTTTGCCATTCTATTTATTTAAAATATTGGATATTAAGACTCCTCTGAAAAGTATTTTGTCGCGCAAAGGCGCAAAAATTTTAACGTGTAAATCTAATATCGTGAATATTTTATAAATGTAGTTTGTTTTAATGTTTATTACATTTTTCGGTTTTAATACTTTTCATAGTAGGCTCAACAATAACGAACATCCAATCTTTCCTTCTACCGTAGAAGCCGTATTTTCCAAAGGTGAAAATATTGCTTTTTTTGAACTTTGACGACCGTGGGGCATTTTTTATGATTTTTTTTGGAAAATAGAGGGATATTTGCTGTCAGGCTTCTTGCTGGAATAAAGCCTATTTAATTGGTTCTAAGTTCAATGTCCCCATTTACTATAAAAAAATAATTATGTCTGAATCTTTACGAATACGGTACCTATTTGTTTGTCTTTTTGCCGTTCAATTTCTTGCGGCGCAGCAAACCGTTGGGTTATTTCAAAATAGTCCGGAAGCGTATAATGGCTATACGTTATTCAGCAATACGGAAACGACCTATTTGATTGACAATTGCGGGGAAGTAGTACACACCTGGCAGAGTGCTTATCCGCCGGGAAATTCTTTGTACTTGCTGGAAAACGGAAATTTGTTGCGGACTGCCCGGATTGGCGGGGACTTTAGTGGCGGCGGAATTGGTGGACGGATTGAGTTGTTTAGCTGGGAAGGAGGTTTGTTGTGGGCCTACGATCATGCGAGTTTTGATTATCACCATCACCATGATATTGAGCCGCTGCCCAACGGAAATTTTTTACTGGTGGCCTGGGAACGGATGACGCCCGACGAAGCCATTGCAGCGGGTCGAAATTCCGGAACGGTTACCGAAGAGGGGATCTGGCCCGAACAAATTATAGAGATAGAAATGGTCGGAAATTCCGGTGCGAACTGGGTTTGGGAATGGCATCTGCGGGATCATCTGGTACAGAGTTTTGACGACACCAAAGCAAATTTTGGCGTGGTGGCAGATCACCCCGAACTGGTCAATTTTAATTATCCGCCGGGAAATAATCAGGCGGACTGGAATCACGTCAATGCCATTAGTTATAATGCGGAGCTGGATCAGATCGCGATAAGTGCACACCGGTTTGATGAGATTTGGATCATCGATCACAGCACGACTTCCGAGGAGGCCTCGGGACACACCGGAGGAAACGCCGGCAGGGGAGGAGACCTGTTGTACCGCTGGGGAAATCCGGTGGCCTACGACCGGGGAACGGCCGTCGATCAGACTTTATACAATCAACACGACGTGCGCTGGTTGCCCGAGGGACATTCGTTCGGGGGGCAGATGATGGTGTATAATAATCAGAAATTCGGCAATCAATCGGGTGTCGATATCTGGGAACCGCCGTTAAACGCAGACGGTACTTATAATTTAGAAAACGGGGAAGCCTACGGACCCGGAGATCTCAGCTGGACCTATACCAATCCTGATTTATTTTCTCCCCGTATCTCCGGTGCACAGCCTTTGTCAAACAATAATATTTTAATTTGTGAAGGTAATAGTGGAGCGTTTACAGAGGTGACGCTGGCCGGTGAGATGGTCTGGCGGTATATCAATCCGGTGAGCCGGGTAAATGGTATAACGAGTCAGGGCTCGGAGGTGTCTGGAAATGATACATTCCGGGCGACGCGCTACGGTACGGACTACGGTGCTTTTGAGGGGAGGGACCTGACACCGGGCGGACCGATTGAGGAAAACCCGACGGCGAGTGATTGTGAAATTTTTATAACGACGAATGTAAGCGAAGAACTTGTACCTGCGGATATCCGGATTGTCAATACTTTGGTGAATGAAAATTTATGGATTGATAATCTGCGTAACAGGATTTTGGAAATAGAAGTGTATGATTTGTTGGGAAGTTTGGTGGTGCGGGAATCATCTGGTGATTTAGAGGTGAAAGTGGAGACGGAATTTCTGAATGGAGGCGTTTATTTTGTGCGGGCGAAGGATACGCGCGAAGGGCAGTGGTGGAATTTAGGGAAAATAGTAAAGGCTTACTAAATCCCCTCACCAATTGAAGAGGATTTGGTAAACTGGGGTGGGGAGCCTGAGATTTGCTAATGAACTCAGTATTTACTGTGTTACACATTTATTAGCGTTTTGATTGTTTTGTTAAAATTTTTTCATTTTTTTTTTTTGAAATATATTGTTTATCTTTATGCTGACCTCAAAAGCATATTCTATAAAAAGTCACAAATCGAAGGTTGTCTGATTTATGGCTACTACAATGTACAAAGTAAAAATCGCGGGAGAAAAAATTATCTGGTAGTCGGTAGACTGCACGGATGGTGATGCTGTTCCTATATCAAAGAGAGAGATTCGGAATAAAGAAAGAAGGTAAACTTGCTGAAGTTGCCATGGCTTTGTTATGCTGTTTGGAGAGGGCGGCTACTGATCGAATTTTTTAAAATGAAAGAATAATTTTTACGTACAAAAAATAATAAAATGAAACTAAAAACACGTCAGGAAATTGCGCAGGAATATGGGATTGTTCGGGAAACGCTTTATCGGAAGTTAAAATCAGCAGGTGTTGTGTTAAAAAGGGGATTAGTGAATGCAGAAGATCAGGAGCGAATTTATAAAGTGCTGGGAAAACCACGAGGTGCCAGGAATGAGAATCGTATTGCGCTGTGATTTTGTGGGATGTCACAAGAAGTCTCAAAATGTCACAAGAAGTCTCAAAATGTCACAGAATGTCTCAAAATGTGAGGAGGATGTTGGGTAGTTTTGTGGTGGTTGATTGGTACAAATAGAAAGTTTTGGATTTTTGTAAAAAAAAAATACATATAATTTTTATAACTAAGTATATAGTCATGATGAAAAATTTATTTAAAGTCGCATTTTTGCTAATAGTTTGTTTGTCTGGTTCTCAGATAGCATTCTCACAAGAAACACAAAGCGTAACAGCCGCTCAAGATGAATGTTTTGAAAATGAGAGAATCATTAGGTTTAGAATCCAAAATAGAGGAGCTGCTTCAAGTATAGACTGGAAAGTTGTTGTTGGAAGAACTATAAACTACAAGGCTAGTAAAGGATCATCAGACCCTTGGGGTCTTGGTTCAGGTGATTGTACTGTTGGTAATCCGTTTGTTAGTTTCTGGGACCTTAGTGATTTTGATGGAGAAAAAGGAAAGGAAGGTCGAATTACTACAAATCCATTGCCTCAAAGTAATGAAGCTTTTGGGTCAAGTAATGGTACTATACAGGTAAGCGTTCCTGCTGGTAATCCAACCTGTGAAAATAAAGATGGAGGTATTGCTATAGCAGAAGTGTTTTTTGAAAAGGATTTAACTACAAATCCTGAAGGTGTAGACCCTAATTGGTTCTTTTATTGGAAACAACTATTAGCTTTTAATAGTATTACCTTTCCTATTTATAATGTAGATGATCCAGATAATCCTATTTTAGAGGAGTTTCCTATCGATTTTGTTTTTAGTAATGTGGAGCCTTATGCTTGGGATCCAGGTAACGAATTTTTATATGGAACTGCTAATGAAACTCCTACATTTTTCCCAATTTTAGGCGACCCAGACGGAAATTCATTTGCTGGTTCTTATAGCCCTAGAATTACTTTTGGCGAAGGTTGTTCCAAATTATGCGGGCATTTCATAACGGTTTTTACGGATGTAGCAGGTAATATAACAAATCTTAGAGTTGATGATGGAACTGGTGACACAGGAATTGACTGTTTCAATCAGGTTTTTTACCACGAATATGAGCATCTTCTCATTTATAGAGAAAATTGGCCAATGGGACGTCGCACAGGAGACGATTTGAATATGGATACTGATGAATATTCGGACCAGTTTGAAATAGCTAATGCGGATGCAGGTTTCGATATAATGGTTAATGATAGCTATGACAACGGACGTGGTTCAGCGGGATATGATTACGAAGAAGAGAGATGTAGAAATGTAGAAGATAACCTGCCTAATAATTTGTCTATTTCTAATGGTGATTGGTCATTTGATCCAACAAATGTTTACCAAGGGAAAAATTGGAAACAATGAATAGTATGAAAATTTTATTAATATGTGTATTCAATTTTATGGCATTTTTTCAGATGAATGCTCAGAGCTTTAGGGTGGAAAAAGTAGAATGGGTCGATTCGCTTAGAACTTATTTAGCTATAGATTCCAGTTATTGTTTAGATTCAATAGTTTCATTTAGGGCAAATAACAATGAGTTTTCAATATCTATTAGTAGGAAAAGACCAGATTTAGAAAAGGCTCTTTTTCTTCTTGATAGCCTCTTTTGGCATCTTGACAACGATACTACTTATGCAAGATTGGTAACAATTCTACATGAATTTGATATTAAGTACCAATCAGAATTTGTTTATACATTAGATTATTTTCAAAGTATTTATCATAGAGACGTAAGAGAAGCAAGATCTAAAAGAATTAATGAATTTACGTTCATTAATGAAATGGAAAGAGCGTTGCAGGCTAAAAAATTATTGAGAGATAGTTCAATTAGTATTATTGAACTGCTTGGTGCTAAGAATAAGAATTATTGGCTCGAAATAGAGAATCCTGTTTCAACAACTTGGGTTAGATTCGGAGCAATTGAAATAAGTTTTTATAAGAGAATTTATAATAAAATCTATAAGACTTATGAAAACGAATTAAAGGATTTCTTGACCAGGGAGATGTCAGTTAATGAGTATTATAGGATCTGTTATGTGTTCAATTTGTTTAATAGAACAGACCCAAGTAAAATTAATTGTGAAAGAATAGAATCTCTAATTAATGAAAATACATCAAAAAATTTTATTACTGCGCTCAAGAATGTAAACACAAAGTTTCACGAAAATTCCTGCTTAAATGATCTTCTAAAAAATTATTAAGCAAAATGTTTTCAGAAAAATCAGTTCAAATTTTTAAAAACATCATAATAATGAATAAAGTAATTTACTACCTCGTAATCATATTTGTATGCGTTTCATTATTTAATTCTAATGAATTAAAAAGCCAAGAAGTAGATTTTCAAGTCCAATCTATTTGTGACCAATCTTCATTTGGATCAATAGATATTACCTTAGATGACCTTACTTTACAATTGTATGGTCTACCGCTCCTCGGCGAATGGGAAAATTTGACAACTGGAGAATTTGGAGAATTTGTAATTAATGACCCTTTCTACTCATTAACAAATTTGCAAGGGGGAGAGTATGAAATAATAATAGATTTGGATGAGGACGGTTCTTGTTTTTTCTTTTATCAAGGTTCCTTGCATGAGATAGTGATAAGCTTAATTGAAATCGAGGATGAATGTAGAGATTTTGCGAATGGTTCCATTTTTGTTGAAATAGAAGGCATAGGTTGTGCTGGACATTTTGCAGCATGGTCAAATGGAGATATTGGTAATAAAGCTGATAATTTGAGTGCAGGGGAATATTGCATTGAAGTAGCCTGTGCAAATGATACTGACTGCAGGGTAAAAGAGTGTTTTACACTTGGTAATGCCCCCGACGGGTGTGATGACAATATCCCCTGCCAAGAAATCCTCGCCAACGAAGTCCTCGTAACCACCGACTTCATTTTCTTCAATACCTCTACCAATACCTGCGAAGGAGGTAGTTTTAATTTCGACGCCAGTGGAAGTAGTGCGTATCCCGTGACGATAAGTATTTCTTCTCAGGAAGATGATGGTTGTATAGCGAATACAACTCCGATTAGCCTAACACAATTCAATCCTTTTGGTGCATTCGATGTTAATTGTCTGAGTAGTAATTCAAATGCTTGTGCAGGAAAATATTGCTTCGACGTAGAGAGGCCCGGTTGCCCCGTGGTTAACTTCTGTCGTAACATCGATATCTGCAGAGGCAAATCCAGAGATAGTAAAAATATAGCTTGCCTGGAACTAAGCGACGGAGGACCATCGGGTGATAAACCAAAGAAAACGAGACTGGAAGAGATTCCACCGATGCAAATTGGTTTGGATAGGGAGGTAACTATACAAAGTAACGCTGTCTCTCTGACCCTGGCAAAAGTCTTCCCCAATCCTTTTACTACGGATATCCATATTCAGATAGAAAGTGCCAATGCTCAAAATGTACAGGTAGTCTTAATGGATATTTATGGAAGGACTGTTTTGTACGAGCGTAAGGAACTTATCGGAGGAATGAATCTGATTAACCTACAGCCTTCGGTCGGTCTGGCAAGTGGTATCTACGCATTGACCGTCATTGACCAGCAACAGAAAAAATATACCGAATTAATTACGAGAATGAATAATTAAACGTATCTTTCTAACAAGATGAATACAATCAAAAATATATTCCTTACGGGTATCCTGATTTTATCAGGATGCCCGTTGGCTTTTGGTGGTCACCAGATTGGTAGTGAAATGCACTACGAATTACTGGGAGAAGGGGCCTGGCCTAATTCTAAATTATATAGGGTTTTGATCGTCACCTACATAAAATGTACGGTTCCTAATATACCTAATTTAGCATTATTAATAAATACCGTTGATCCTCTCATATGGGAACCAAGGCTACTATTATCGGATAGTATTCAAAACTTTGATTATAATTTTGTGAATTGTAGCAATCGGCCGCCCGGAAATTGTTACAACAAAATTTTCTATTCTGATACAGTTTCCGTCAGAGAAGAATTGTTGCCGTTTGATATTGCTTCCAAAGAATGTTGCCGTGCTCCGCTCATAAATAATTTAGTGTCACCGGATTCATTTAGTACCATAAGTAATGTTGAAATAACTGACTTTGTTTACCAGACCAATAACAATAGTCCGATATTCGAAGATTCCAAATTTTTGAGTTTTTGTGTGAACGAGCCGATCGAATTTTCCTATAATGTTCCTGAGCCGGATGGAGACCAAATGATTTATAAGTTTTGTAATCCCATAGGAGATAAAATGGTCCCCGGAGGAGTAGTTAATCATCCACCCTGGCCCGCTGTTCCGTATATTTTACCTACTTACGCTACCAACTACCCCCTCGGTCAGGGCGGTCTGGAAATAAACCCCTCTACCGGGCAATTGACTGGGACACCCCAGTTTGTCGGAGTATTTGCCGTTGGTATCTGCGTCGAAGAATACCGCAACGGAGCATTCCTCGGTGCCGTCCGGCAGGATATCGCCATCAACGTCGTCGCCTGTACCCCACTTCTCACCGCCAACCTCGAAGCCGAAAACACCGACTCCGAAAACCGCGCCGTCTATCAGCTCTGCAACGAAAATACCTTGACTATTCAGCATCTCAGCGAATCGACCGAGCCTATTACTGACTTCGAGTGGTATATCGATTATCCCGGTCAGCCTTTAATCAGTAACGACGAAGTTCCGACTTTTACTTTCGACCAGCCCGGTGTTTTCTACGGACACCTCGTCGTCAATCCGGATAGTCTTTGTAATGATACCGCATTTTTTGTGGTAGCAGTATCCGAGCTGGATACAGATTTTTCCATGACGTACGATACCTGTGATACGGGCCCCGTAACGTTTACGTCCACGACGGAGACGAGTGCGATGATTGAAAATTACTATTGGGATTTTGGAGATAGTTTGGGAGCGGTGGAAGCTAATCCCAGTCACCAATATACGGATGCTGGAATTTATACCGTTCAGTTAATTGTAGAAGACGAATACCAGTGTCGGGATACTTTACTACAAAATCTCACCTGGCGACCCGCCCCCGAAGTCATCGTCGTATCACCCGACGTGTCCACTGGCTGCACCCCACTTACCACCACGATCCAAAACCGTTCCCGCCCCGTCGATACAACCTATCAGCTCTACTGGGAATTCGGAGACGGAAGTACCGGTATGGGGTTGTCGCCCTCACAGGTATACCGCACGCCTGGCAATTATAGTGTTTATCTGTCGATCACTTCTCCTTTGGGTTGTTTTGTCGATACGGTGTTTGAAGATTTGATTTTTGCGGATCTTCCACCAAGGGCGGACTTTAGCTGGCGTTCCTCTGCGGACCCGGAAAAATTTACGGAGTATCAATTTACGGATGCCTCCGAACGGGCACTCGGCTGGAACTGGATCTTCGATACGTTTTCGGTACCGGATATTCGCCGGGAACCTGCTCACGTTTTTCTCGATACGGGCTATCATAACGTAGTACTCATCGTAGAAGATCAGTACGGATGTTTTGATACCCTGACGCAACGGGTAGACGTAGTTCCTCCCCAAACTTATTTTTTACCCAATGCTTTTACGCCCAACGGTGACGGTCTGAACGACGAATTTATCGGCGTCGGACTAACGGATTATTTACTGGATTTCAGCATGGACATTTTTGACCGGTGGGGTGGAGTGGTTTTTAGTTCGCAGGATGCGCAACGGGGTTGGGATGGTGGCAATGCTCCGGCGGGCGTATACGTGTACCGGGTCCGCTATCGGGTGCCACGGGGCGAACGGACGGAGGTAAGCGGCGAAGTGGTGCTGGTGCGGTAGGTTTTTTGATTTGAAGATTGTTAGATTTTGTAGATGTGCGGATGTGTAGATGTGCGGATTTGCGGATTGTTTGATGTGTGGGTTTCTTGATTTCTTGATTTCTTGATTTTTGGTATATTACATTAATTAGATATCTGTCAACGATTAAACAATTTTAATCTGCATAACTGACCGATCCTAACTGAAAGGAAGGCACCGCGTGAGCGGACGGAAAGGCATTTTCGATATGCGGATGTGTGGATTGATTTGGCTTAGTGATATGAAAAGTCGTGTGGATT
>CAKZUV010000266.1 GCA_937921555.1 uncultured Saprospiraceae bacterium | reverse complement strand
CGACGTTCGCACACCCGCCGAAATTGCAGCGGGAAAAATACCGGGTGCCTTTGATCTGGACATTCAGAATCCGGAATTTAAATCACAGGTAGATAAACTGGATAAAGCAAAAACTTACCTGGTGTATTGTAAAAAAGGAGGGCGCAGTAGCCGGGCCTGTTCTATCATGGAAGAGGCCGGTTTTGAAAAAATTTATAACCTGAAAGGTGGCTACGAAGGCTGGAAAGAAGTAGAGTAGTGGACTTGAAAATGGTACCATCTCGAAATTTATAAAAAGATAATTTATACCGTTTCATTGTCTCTTTTACGACAACTTTTCTACCCCGGAGAAAGCACTAAATTCGTTATAAATTGTTCTTTCTATAAAGAGCCTGTTCACCCATGAGCTTGCGCTAAAAACTAGAAAAACGAAAAACGTATTTGATAAAATTAATTATATACTATCTTCGCGTAAAAGATATACACGACCGCTCAGCGTTCTTTGCTCCTCTGCGCGAAAATCACTTTTTAGCGCAGGCTCAACGATTAAACGATCAAACGATTCCTCACCATCACTTAATTCCCCGCCACGTACCGCTGATGCAGCATCGCGCCCATTTCCTTCTTGATCGCCAGCGCAGCTTCCCGGGCCTTTACAGCAAAATCTTCTCCGTCTCCCGCGTAGATAATTCCACGGGACGAATTAACTAGCAATCCACCCTGACCATTTAACCCCTGCATTGATACGCCGTGCAAACTCCCTCCCTGTGCACCTACCCCCGGAACGAGTAAAAAGTGATCCGGCGCAATTTCCCGGATTTTTTCAATATGAGCAGATTGTGTAGCTCCGGTGACAAACATCAGATTTTCAGCTGTCCCCCACTCCTGTGCCCGGCGCATCACCTTTTCGTACAGCGGTTGCTCATTCTCCTGTAAAGTAAACTGAAAATCCTTACTGCCCCGATTGGAAGTCAATGCCAGCAGGATGACCCATTTATTGTCAAATTCTAAAAACGGTTTCACCGAATCGACGCCCATGTAGGGAGCGACAGTCACCGCGTCAAAATTCATATTTTCAAAAAAAGCCTTAGCGTACATTTTCGAGGTATTACCAATATCGCCGCGCTTGGCATCCGCGATGGTAAAATGGGTTTCGGGAATGAGGTCCATCGTTCGTTCCAGCGAGCGCCAGCCCCGGGAACCCTGAGCCTCGTAAAAAGCTACGTTAGGTTTGTAAGCGACACAAAGATCTTTGGTCGCGTTGATAATTTGCTTGTTAAATTCCAGGATCGGGTCTTTTTCACCCAGCAAGTGTTTCGGAATACGGCTCATATCCGTATCCAATCCCACGCAGAGGTACGTCCCTTTTTGCATGATCGCCTGGTAGAGTTCTTTGCGGTTCATTATTTTTTGGAGTTTATGCGCCGATTCCGTTCACCGCTTCTACGCCGGAGAGTTCCGGTATTTTTCCTTTGAGGGTTTGTTCAATTCCAGCCCGCATCGTCATCGCAGACATCGCACAACCTTCACAATTTCCCAGCCACTTGATCTGTACTTTCAATTCATCCGTGACATCGACCAACTCTACATTTCCACCATCCACCGCCAAATGCGGGCGAATCGTATCCAGCGCAGCGTCAATCCGGACCATTAATGCTTCTTTTTCTGCTAAAGACATAAATTTTATTCTATTTCTCACAAAGATACACTTATTTTGCCGAAAACCTGAACCTTCTTCATTATGAAAAACAAAGCTAGCACGCTTCCCGATGGCCTCCAAAATGTATATGATCCGGCAACTTTCCGACAGCTGGGGCACCAGATGGTTGACCGGCTGGCAGATCATCTGGAAAAAATGCAAAGTACAGCGCCCGGAAAAGTACTGGATTACAAATCACCGGAAGAGGCACTCCGTTTCTGGCAGCAGCATCTGACGGGCGACCATACCACCGAGGCAACGATTGCCGACATTTTCGGGGATTCTATCAAAGTCCATCATCCTGCTTACATCGGTCATCAGGTTTCCGTTCCTGCTCCCATCGCCAGTATTGCCGGGATGCTGTCTGACCTGCTGAACAACGGAACGGGTGTTTATGAAATGGGAATGGCCAGTAATGCGCTGGAAAAAATCATTACCAGCCTGGTGAATGATGCCATCGGATTTCCGGATACGTCGGGAGGTTTTATGACCTCGGGGGGAACACTGGCGAATCTCACCGCTTTGCTGGCGGCCCGAAAAGCGATGCTTCCTCAGGATATCTGGGATGCCGGACACGACCAGCCGCTCGCTATTTTGGTATCCGAAGCGAGCCATTATTGTATCGACCGAGCGGCCCGCATCATGGGTCTGGGAACGAAAGGAATTATCAAAGTTCCCGTGGATGAGCAATTTAAGATCAGAACCGATCTGTTACCGGCTTGCCTTGAAAAAGCAAAATCGGAGGGCCTGACCGTCTTTGCTATCGTGGGTTGTGCTTGTTCTACGGCGACGGGTTCTTACGATGCACTGGATAAAATAGCTGATTTTTCGAAAGCAAATAATTTGTGGTTCCACGTCGACGGAGCGCACGGTGGCGGGGTTGTTTTTTCTAAAAAATATCAACATCTCGCACGCGGGATCGCAAGAGCAGATTCAATTGTAATCGATTTTCATAAAATGTTACTGACGCCCGCTTTATCAACAGCTCTTTTGTTTAAAAATGAATTGGATAGTTATAAAACATTTTCGCAACAGGCGGCCTACCTCTGGAATGCCGAACAGGCGCAGGAATGGTATCACTCCGGCAAACGTACTTTTGAATGTACCAAACTGATGATGTCCGTCAAGGTGTACGCAATTTTAAAAGCCTACGGCAAAACTATTTTTGGTGAGAATTATGACCACTTGTATGACCTTGCCCGGTCGTTTGCCAAAATGATTGTTGCGCATCCTGACTTTAAATTATTGATAACACCGGAATCAAATATTATCAACTTCCGGTACGAACCGGATACGCAACGGGACTTGAACCTGCTGAACGAAGAGATTCAAAAACGGCTGGTCGCAGCGGGTAATTTTTATATTGTTTCCGTAGTCATCGCCGGGAAGCGCTATCTGAGATGCAGTGTGATGAATCCGTTTACGAATGAAAATGTATTTTCTGATTTATTGACAGAAATTAAGAAAACCGGAGCGGAAATTATTTAATAACGGCGTGACAAATAGCGTTTACTCCTCTTCAATTACAGCGGGCCTCATCCCGATCACCTCCTCCAAGAACCGATACGTTTCCTCCTGTACCCTGGAGTAATCATCCGCCTGAATTTCAGAAATCATCACATGATTTCCAACATCGGGAAATGGCATACAGCGCTTCTGGTCATCGGGCGTGGCGGTCTGTTTATGAAAATCCAGCATCGCAGGAATCGACACAATATGATCCGACATCTCTTCCGATTTATAATAATATCCTAAAAAATAAGGTTGGGCGATGGCTCGGAAAACTTCCGGGGTCGCCGCTTCATCCAGCAATGCCTGTAAGGCCAGCGTTCCCTCAATCCGATATTTGGTGGTCCAGTATTTTTCTCCTCCGGGAGGGGGCGTAAAACTACGGTAGTTGCTGCCACTGACTTTTTTGGCAATCTGTGCTCCCCAGGGTCCGGTTAAGAGTTTCGCCTTCGAATCGTAGATGGCAAAATTGGGACTGTATAATAACTGAGCAGTCACCCGTTCCGGAAACCTGGCAGCCAGATAAGCCGAAAGCGTACCTCCCGTGGAACAGGACATTAAGATCACCTTTTCACCGATCAGGTGTCCGATGTCCAGCGCCTCTTTGGCATCATCCATCAGCCGGTCCGGTGTTAAGTTTAAAAAAGACTCAATATCGTCGATTCCGTGGTCGGCGAGCCGGGGCAGATACAAATTACATCCGTACCGCTTCGCCAGTTCAAAATGCACCGGATCTCCTTCCATTGGACTAGCCGAAAAACCGTGCAGATAAACGATACTATAAGGTGTCTTGCGGATTGAATCGGCCCAGATAACACGGGACTCATTTTCTGGTTTCAACTTTTCCACTTTGGCCGCCCGCTCCGCCAGAAACGTATCCAGGTCTCCGATGGGCATCGTAAAATTATTTTCGGTCAACGTAATAGGGTCGAAGGAAGCCCGCGGACCGGCCAGCACCACGACCACCAGTAATAATGGAATAAAAAGAAGATACCGTTTTTTAAAAAATTTCATTATATTTTTACTTTTTTTACAAAAATAAGGAATAATCCAGGGAAGCAGCCAAAGATGTTTAAAATCCAAACATTCGTCCGGAAACCTTGTTAATTATTGAAACGCCGACTATGAAATTTGGAAAAACAGAACATCCGGAAAAGATAGATTTTAAGCTCTCACCCGATCCGGAAATCACCCGCACTACCCTTGCCAGTTTGCCGGCGCGTAGTGGTCCGACCCGGATTTACGCGGGTTGTACGGGCTGGTCGATGAAAGAATGGGTTGGAAATGTTTATCCACAGAAAACCAAAACAAAAGATTATTTAAAATACTACGGCCAGCAATTTAATACCATAGAACTGAATACCACTCATTACCGGATTCCGACACCGGAAACGATTCATAACTGGAAAAATACCGTTCCCAAAGATTTTCGCTTCTGCCCAAAAGTAGTTAAACAGGTCAGCCACGCGCGGGACATGGGTATTGGCAGTGGTTTGCTGGCTAAATTTTGCGAAAGTATTCAGGAACTGGGCGAGCAATCAGGGCCTTGTTTTATGCAGCTACCACCTTACTGGGGAGCCGACCGGTACGCACAACTCGACACTTTTCTGAAAAACTGGCCCAAATCTATCCGGCTCGCCGTTGAAGTCCGTCATCCCAGTTGGTTCGAGACACCGGAAGAAACTGAAAAACTGCTTTCCTTGCTGCGCGCCTACCACGCAGGAGCCGTCATCACCGACGTGGCGGGCCGGCGGGACGTGCTACATCAGGGAGTAACTACGGATTTTGCGATGATCCGCTGGGTCGGAAATGGATTGATTGACAACGATTATACGCGGCTGGACGAATGGATCGGACGGCTAAAGGAATGGATCGATCAAGGCATCCACGAAATTTATTTTTTCCCGCACGAACCAGATAATTTACTTGCCCCGGAAATTACCTTATATTTGACCCGGAAAATTAAAGAAAGAATACCCGAGGCAAGTCTCCGGGGGCCTACCCTTCCGATTTTTGAGGACGGCGGGCAACTTGGCTTGTTTTAAAACGTATTTTTTACCAGCAGCGATGAGATCCCGGAGAAATCCTGTTTTTACTTTCGGAATTTTCAGCATTTTATCTATCTACCAAGGCACTTTTAACGACATGAAAGAAAAATCTGTTCCCTATATCCACCGCGACATCAGTTGGTTATCCTTCAATTACCGGGTTTTACAGGAGGCCAAAGATCCGACCGTTCCACTGCTGGAGCGACTGAAATTTCTGGCCATTTATTCCTCTAACCTCGACGAATTTTTTCGGGTACGGATCGCCGGAATCAGAAATCTGGTTCGGGTGGGAAAAAAGACCAAAGCCCAGCTTGGTTTTGATCCACTCACCGTCCTGACGCAATTACTAAAAATAGTAAACAAGCAGCAGGCAGAGTTCGGGAAAATTTTCGAAAATCAGATCGTTCCCGAACTCGCCGAATACAATATCAACATTCTCCGCAGAATGGATTTGTCTACCGAGCAGTCGGAATTTCTCAAGGATTATTTTGAAGAAAATCTTCTGCCTTTCGTACAACCCGTTTTACTGGTTCCCAAAAAAATCAAACCCTTTCTCAACAATGCGGCGCTCTACCTCACGCTGCAAATGAAAGAAGCACTGATTGATAATAATTCAAAAGATCGCTTTGCGGTTCTGAAAATCCCTTCCGATCATTTGCCCCGGTTTGTCGATCTTCCGTCGTCTGATGGCAAGCATGATCTGATTATCATTGATGATATCATTCGTTTTGCGGCGGGTTTTGTTTTTCCGGGATACGAAATTATTGATGCTTTCTCCATCAAACTGACCCGTGACGCGGAACTATATATTGAGGACGAATTTTCCGGTGATCTCGTTCAGAAAATCAAAAAAAGTCTGATTAAAAGAAATGTTGGACCACCGTCCCGTCTGGTGTACGACCGGACGATGCCCGCCGAATTATTGTCCATTTTACGGGAAACATTTGATCTGGAAGAACTGGATTTATTACCCGAAGGGAGATACCATAATAACTTTGATTTTTTCTCCTTCCCGGATTTTGGTTACGAATATCTGAAAAATAATCCACTGCCTCCCATCCCTTACAAGGCGCTGGAAAATTCAAACGATCTTTTCAAATCCATCAAGAAGCGGGATCATCTGATTCACGTTCCTTATCATTCTTACGACTCGGTGGTCAAATTATTTCAGATCGCGGCTGCCGATCCTGACGTTACGCATATCAAGGTTGTTCAATACCGGGTAGCCAGGAAATCCCAGATCATGAACGCGCTTATGGACGCTGTGAAAGCGGGTAAACAGGTCAGCGTGTTTGTGGAAGTAAAAGCAAGATTTGACGAAGAGGCCAATCTGAGGTGGGGTGAAAAACTGGAAAAAGCGGGTGTTAGTGTACGTTATAGTTTTCCCGGCCTGAAAGTACATTCCAAGATTGCCCTGATTGCCCGACGGGAAAATGATCAAATTCAATTGTATAGTTATCTGAGTACCGGAAACTTTCACGAGGGTACCGCCAAAGTGTATAGTGATTTTGGGTTATTTACTGCCGACACCCGATTGACCAGAGAAGTAGGCCGGATATTTTCTTTTTTAGAAACGGTCAAAGTTCCCAAACAAAAATTTCAGCATCTACTCGTCGGTCAGTTCAATCTGAGAATTAAACTGGTTGAAAAAATTGATCGTGAAATTCAGCATGCGAAAAAAGGCAAACCGGCTGAAATCATTCTGAAACTCAATAGTTTGCAGGATAAAAAAATGATCATCAAATTGTACGAAGCCAGTCAGGCGGGTGTAAAAATTAAATTAATTATCAGGGGTATTTGCTCGCTGATTCCGGGTGTTAAAGGCGTCAGCGAAAATATCGAAGCGGTAAGCATCGTAGATCGCTTTCTGGAACATTCCCGTATTTTTATTTTTCATAACAATGGCAAGGAGGATATTTACTTGTCCAGTGCTGACTGGATGGTCCGAAATCTGAGCCACCGGATCGAAACTACTTTCCCTATCTACGATCCCCGTCTCCGTAAAGAGATTTTAGATTTTGTAAAATTGCAGTTACAGGACAATGTCAAAGCCAGAGTTATTGACAGCAAACAAAGTAATCGCTACGTAGTTAACAACCAGTCTATCCCGGTAAGAGCGCAACTGGAAACGTATTTTAACATCAAAAGACAGGAAGAAAACGGGTAGTCAAGTGTGTCAGCGCGTTGGTTTTCCTTTGGGAACACAAGGTGCGGGATGCCAAATGACACCTATAATGGTACAGTCCCGGGTAGTCCCGTCATCTGAACGCATTCGCCCCGTCAAACCGGTTCCGGCCCCACGGTACGCTGATAAAGCCTAATGAACCAGGCTTCACTTTCAGAGAAAAAGTATATATCCCGGATTCGGGAAACCACTGCATATTGAGTTCCCAGCAGTGAAGATCTCTGGTAAAGCCAAGGCTGGGATAAGAAAAGGCTTTATTTCTAAAATCATACGCAATATTTCCAAAGTTCAACCGCCATTTTTCTGTTAGTTGGATGTTACCGGAGGTACGGATACCGTGGGTTTGCACCACGAGTGTATCCCGTCCGTCTACCCGTTGCAGTCGTGCCCGGAATTCGTGCGAAAGTGTAAAAGTTTCAAACCATTCCCAGAGGCTGACGGGCCGCTGTACGAACTGGGTTTGCGGGGTCCGTTCGACGGGAGGACCGTCACCGAATCCACCTCCGTTTCCAACCCCGGGAGGAGGTGCATTTCTGTTTTGTCCGGGTGAATTGCCGGATCGTGGGGTGGTTTTCTTTCCAGTAATAATTTCCCGTAATTTCTTTAGTGGCATCCGGGTAGTAAGCCCAACGTTTGCATCTATGAAGCGCAATAATTTTCCATTCTCATTCAGATTGAAATTATTAGAACGACGACCATTTTCGTCCAGCGCATAAGGATCCAGTTGCCAGCCAAAAGTCAGCGTAGTCAGCCGGTCAAAAAAAGACGTATTTCCCGAAAACCGGATGACACTCCACTGCTGCGTATCCTTGGCCATATTGTAAGTGCCCGATATATTGAGCGTATTGATTAACTTGAATTTCTTACTCGTACTGTCTTTTTTAGAATAATATTTTGCTTCTACCAGATTACCTAATCTAAAGGATAAATTCCTTTGTTCTCCGGCGGCAGAAGGTCGCTCGTAGATCGATTCACCAAAAATATTATACTCTTCCGGGTTGTTAAAATCGGGTCGCAGATCAGTATCTACTTCCCGGAAATAATCAAAAAGTCCGGACGTATAATCGGGGGTATAATTGAAACTGACGCTGGGTGAAAGCTGATGCCGGATGCCCCGCAACCAACCTTTTTTGAATTTAAGGGTACCAAATAATTTGGTCGATGCGGTTACGCCCGTATTAAATAATCGGTAAGGACTGAATCCGTAGACCAGTTCTTCCTCTACCGTTCCAAAGGCAGTGGTATCAAATACCGCCACTTTATCTTCTCCCGGATTGAGTTGAATTGAATCTACTTCAATGGTCAATTCGGGGTTTAAACGTTTTTCCAGAGATTTGGCATTCCAAACCTCGGTATAATTGACGCTGGGACCTACCTGAATGTATTTGAACAGATTAAAACTCGCATTGGCGGACGCCCGCTGACGGATTCCTACCTGTAAATCATCCAGTGTTTCCTGGGTAAATAAAGTCGTATCCGTGGCTACTAATCGTCCTCTAAAATTGGCGTCGTACCGCACCGAAATTTTCTCATACCAGGCAGGTTTTGCTTTTGGAATTTTTCTTTTAAAAGGAAAAAATTGCTGTACTTTAAAATCAGCATTTGGAAAATCAATCGTTACCCGACGGGACCGGGTATTCTGAGAATGACTGAGTCCCGCAGTAAATGTATAATTCTTGTCGGGAAACCGATTGGTATAATTAATATTGGAACGAATGGTATTTTCCAGCCGGCTGTCCGCATCATTAAAGGTTTCAGCCTGATTGTTATTGGTTTGCAAATTCAACGAACCACCAAATGACTGGGCCGGATTGGCTTTGGCATCCTGGTTATGACGCCAGTTCAGACCGATAGAATTATTACGAAAAAAATCGATGCCCGCTTCCGTTCTGTTACTGGTAATGGTTAGACCAAATGATCCCCGGTACTTATAACGGCGGTAGTAATTCATATCCGCGTACACCCGGAAAGTTCCCCGCGTGTAAATGTCTCCCCGCAGCGTAAGATCCAGATAATCACTGATCGGAAAATACCAGCCCCATCCCCGGAATCCAAGTCCCAGGTTACCGGACCGTTCAAATTCCCCGCGGACCATTCCCGTCTGTTTGGTTTTACTCAACGGAAAAAATCCGAATGGCAAAACAATGGGAGTGGCTACTCCGGCGATTTCCAGATTGGCAGGTCCGACCACGGCTACTTTGTCCGGTACCACTTTTATTTTTTTGGCGCGGAAGCCAAAATGAGGTTCGGGGTGATTGCAGGTAGTGACGAGCGCATCAGAAGAATAAATGATATCATTCGACAGGGTATCTTTTTTTGTTTCCTGGCTGATATATTTGGTACGGTCTCCGACGATGTACATATCAGACTGTTGGGTCCGGGCACCGTAGATAATCCCTTTTCCTTTTTTGAAGTTGTACTTCAACCGTTCTGATTCAAATTTTTGTTCGCCGTCCTCAAAATATGGCAATCCGGTCACCTTGCGGGTGATTGAATCCATCAATCCTTCGGCGGTAGCGATATTATTTTTCATATCAAAAACAATATAATCCGCCGTCAGCGTTCGACCACTGTAAATGACCTTGGCACCCCCGTATAAATAAACTATCTGATTTTTAACATCCATCCGCTGGCTGTCAACGGCCGAATAGTCGATCTGTTCATCCAGTCCATTTTCCGCCACTTTTACGCGGGAATCCACTCCACTGGGGCTGTAGAAACTGCCTGCTCCTTTGGTTTTACGGATAGAATCCAGTCTTCCGGAAAAATCAGTTGGGCGTATATTAAGGGAATCGACCACTTGAGGAATACTGTCCACGGCCGGCTGGCTGTTTTTCCGCGCAACAGAGTCCCGGACGGAAAACACCTGAGCATCCCCGGAGGTACTTATTCCAAACAACAAAACAATCAGCAATATATTCCGAAGAAAAATCAAAGAATAATTTTTTTGTAAGCTCCCAGAACAGTTGGGAACAATCATAAAACAGGGTACGAACCCTTCTCTGTAAAAACGGGAGAATTCAAGTTCTGTGACTGAGCGTCCGTACTTTAACATTTTCGTTAAGATTTTCAACTGTTCGCCATCCAATTTGACCCGGACAAGTTTTAAATCAAAAACGGAAAAAAAGGGCCTTAAAATTTCTATAAATTCAGGATACCATGTATTTTATGCAAATATACCCAATGATGTCGTATCGAACGGAAGCACAAGTCTTTATTTTTTATAAATTTGCACCATTAAAAATCTGTGTAAAAAGTATTTCCCGGAACAATTCGGGTTAATACCAGTTAGACAAACATAGAAATTACGCTTTGTTTTGGAAAATATAAAATATGTCAAACGAAATTAAAATAGGTGTACTAGCCGTTATTACCATTATTATTGGAATTGTTGGTGTCAAATTTATGAAAGGACAAAACATTTTTTCAAGTGATACCATCATTTATGTGAAATACGACGAGGTAGATCAACTAACGCCCTCTTCTCCAGTTTTTATGAATGGATTTCCAATCGGAGCGGTTTCTGATGTCAAACTTGACCCCAATGATATGAATTCGGTACTGGTCACCCTGCACGTCAACAAAGATGTAAGAATCCATAAGGATGCCCGGGCCGAAATCGGGTCTTCTATCATGGGAGGTACGTATATTACTATCGGTAGAAACAAAAATTGTGTCGATGCAGAGTGTGTACCGGGCGAAGGAACGCTGAAAGGAATTACATTGGGCGTTCTGGGGTCTATGTTACCCAAAGATGATGTCAATGAATATACGTCCGCCTTCAGAGAAAATCTCGGAGGCATGCTGGATACGGTCAATCAAAAAATCAATGATCCGGACCCTGATAATAAAATTGGTCAGTCTATCCGGGACCTCTCCATTACGCTCGAAAACCTCAAAGCATCTACTCAGCAACTGGAAAATATCATGCGTAACAATGCCCAGAATTTAAATACCACCATGACCAATATGGCCAAACTCACCAATACGCTGGCCGACAATAATGACAAAATTACCGGTATTCTTTCCAATACAAAAACCTTTACCGATGACCTTAGTCAAATGAATCTCAGCAGTACTATGTCCAAAGCGGATACTACCCTCGAATCAGCCAATCAGGCAGTACGTCAGTTACAAACAACACTGGCTACCTCGGATAAAATGGTCAGCAATCTCAATCAGATGGTCGACAAAATGAAAAATGGGGAAGGTACACTCGGTTTGATGCTCAATGACGATCAGCTTTATAAAAACATCAACGAAACCAGTGAGGCACTGAGCAAAGTATTGGTTGATTTTCAGGAAAAACCCTATCGGTATATGCCTTTAAAGAGCCGGCGAAAAGTACTCAAACACGATGAGAAAGATGCCGAAGAAGCCGTGAAAGATGCAAAGGAAAATTAAGAGAAGATGTCTAATAAAAACTATAAAGGCTTATCTACTTCTGAATTAGAAAAAAAACTCATAACCCATGAGTTGAACACCCGTCAGAGCTTGTCCAAAATTTTATTATCGTGAAACCAATCCGTAAGGAATACGAAGATTTAGGAGTGGATGGATTTTATAGAAAATCCGGCTGGCACTACTCCAATCCCCACGAACCACAGATTGTTACGCTTTTAAAAAATAACCAACAACAAATAAATTACCAAAAAATTCTGGATTTTTGTTGTGGAAGTGGAGAGGTGACGGTCGCCTTGACGGAAATGGGTTTTAAAAACACTACGGGTAGCGACCCCTACACCCGGCAGGCCTTTCAGAAAAGAACTGGCAAAAAAGCGTTGTCCCTTTCCTTTGAAGAGGTGATCCGGAAAGGATTACCCGATCAATATACCGCAGTTATCGCCAGTTTTGCCTTACATCTCTGTCCTCCCAAACAACTCTATCCGCTGGTTTCCAGCATATTTGCATCGACGCCACAACTGGTGATCATTACTCCACACAAGCGTCCACAACTGGAAAAACTGGACGGTGTCCAACTCGTACATACCGACGAAACACCTACTCCAAAGGGGAAACAGGTGCGACTGAAGATTTACGAAAGGACGTTTTAGGACATTAACATATTTATGAAGTTTAACTTACTATGATGGAACTACTCAAAGCCTGTCTCGCCTGTCAGCACGATAAATTCACTTCCGTGGAAAAAACGAAAGCCATGATGCACCCTTCCACGGAGACGTTTAATTTTGACCAGTGTGATAATTGTGGACTGGTATTTTTAAATCCCAGAGTGCCGGCCAAAGATCTGGGAGCCTATTATAGTGCGTGGTATCTGCCCTACCGGGGTGATGCCGCCTGGGGAAAATACGGCATGCTGGTCGCTGGAGATCAGAAAAAAATTGATCAGAAAAGAGTAGAAACTGTCACTAAATATGTTACGCCAAAAACAGCCTCCGTGGTACTCGATATTGGGTGTGGAAAACCAGATTTTTTAAAACTGTTACAAGAAAAATATCCTTGTCGGGCGATCGGTATCGACTTTTCGGATAGTGGCTGGATCATGAGCAAATCGCTTTACCAGGATATCGAACTGCACGTTGGAGAAATCGAATCTGTCAAACAGTTTCCGGCGCCTGACCTCATCACAATGTGGCACTACCTGGAACACGATTATGATCCGGGGGCTACGCTCCGGGAGCTAAAAAACAGAAGTCACTCCAACACACATCTCATCGTGGAAGTCCCTAATTTTGATTCCAAAACCCGAAAAGATTACGGTCCGCATTGGGCGGGCTACCATACGCCCCGGCATACTGCACTCTGGACGCCCGATACGATGCGTACCTTAATGGAAAACAATGGCTGGAAAGTAATCGACGTTTATGCTTACGGTACACTCGATCCGTATACCTTGAAATGGATGAGTGAAATGGAAAAACAAAACCTCGACTGGTCAAAAAGTATGGAACCCGAATTCTGGGGTTACGTCCGGGGCAAAATGGCGTACCTGCCGGTCACGATGCTGGAGAAACAACGGTCACTTGGCTTTATGACTTGTGTGGCGGTGCCGGAAGGGTGAGTTGGTGAGTTGGTGAGTTGGTGAGTT
>CAKZUV010000265.1 GCA_937921555.1 uncultured Saprospiraceae bacterium | reverse complement strand
TGGTTACGGCTAAGTCATTGACCGCCAATACTTCACAAATTTTTCGGCACCGTAGCTTTGGCTACGAACCTCAAAATTTGCTTCGTCTTGACAATCAAGCACTTACCCTCACCTTTTGTGAACATTCTTAAACAGCTTCATTACACTACCAAAAATAACCTACTACAATCGCCGTAACGATCAGTAAAATCACCGATAAAATCCGGTAATTTTGAAACCACGGCAAACCTCTCAACTCCTCCGTCTCCTCGGCAATCAGACGTGGCGTCCAGATCATCCCTTTTAGTTTTTCGGAAGTGCTCGGTTCCGAAGCCAAACTGACGATGATATGCACAATCAGGCAAAGTGCAAAAAGTACCGTTGTTCTTAACAGAAAATGCAATTGCCAGAACCAATAATCAATTTCCGTTACGATTCCGTATACCCAGATACCCGCCATCACCATTCCAAATATTAAACTCACAATACTCCCCGTGCTCGTCGCCCGCTTCCAGAATAAACCCAGAATAAAGGTAGAAACAATCGGCGGTGCAATGTAGCCTAAAATATCCTGCAAGTACCGGAACAAATCTCCGTACTTACCAATCTGCGGCGCCCACAGCGAAGCCAGAATCACCAGGATCAACGTAGAAATCTGACCACTTTTCACCAGCTGCTGACTGGTTAAACCCGGACGGAACTTTTTCACAAAGTCCATCGTGATCAGGGTAGAAGCAGAATTAAACGTCGCCGAAATACTACTCATCATCGCAGCGAGCAAACCGGCAACTACCAGTCCCAGCAACCCGGAAGGCAGCAATTCAAAGATCAGCATCGGATAAGTGAAATCCGTACAATCGGCCAGATTTTGACAAAGACCAGCCGTCGTCTGAAAACCAACTTCTCTTTCTCTGAAAAGTAAAAAACCAATCGTCCCCGGAATGACCATAATTAAAATAACGGGCAGTTTTAGCAACCCTGCAAACAAAGCACCCCAACGCCCGTGATTCAAACTCTTGGAACTTAAAAGCCGCTGTACCATAAACTGATTATTGGCCCAGAAATAAAATCCAAGTAACGGAACACCCGTCAGCAATCCCCACCACGGTACAATCGGACTGTCGTACTGCCGCCACCATTCACCGTCGTTGTCCCGGACAATACTCATCGCTTCGCTGGCATCTTTGGTCGTGACTCCAGCCGCTTTCAATTCGTCCAGTTGCGTAACCATTCCGTCCCATCCTCCCACGGCGGATAACCCGTACCAGGTCAGTACACACGATCCGAAAATCAAAACAAGTGCCTGAATTACTTCCGTTTTTACCACGGAATTCAGACCACCGGGAATGGTATAAGCCGCCGCCGATGCCGCCAGAATCAGGATGACGACCCACGGCTCCAGACCGGGGAAAATCAGCCCCAACACCAGCGTACCCACGTATAGGGCCGCGGCTGTATCAATCAGAATATTTCCGACCACGGTAATGAAAGAAAAATAATACCTCGAACGTTCGTCGTACCGTTTTTCCAGGAATTCCGGCATCGTATAAACGCCACTTTTCAGGTAAAATGGTAAAAAGAAGATGGCAAAAAAGACCAGCACCAGCACTGCGTACCATTCGTAATTATACACCGTCATATCAAGCAGATAGGCTGATCCCGCCAGACCAATCAGCGTGGAACTGGAAATATTGGCGGCAAAAAGGGAAATCCCGACGGTCGGCCAGGTAAGACTTCTGCCTCCCAGAAAATATTCTTCGGACGAGTTGCGCTTTGAATGGTAAATCCCGTAAATAATGATGAACACGCCGTAAAGGATCATGATGCTCAGGTCGAGGGTACTCAGATTGAAATTCTTCATTTGTAAAACTTAATTTTTCTCAATGATGGATTTTAGGCTGCTAATGTAATAATAAAATTCAGCACGAAAGAAAATTCGGAATTTTTTCTTTTCATTGGTCCATATTGTTTAAATTGGCCCCCGATGGCAAAGAAAAGTAAACGTAGTAAAACACCTAAAATCAAGTCAACTATTTCTACCTCCGGGAAAAATACCCCGGTCGGAAAGTGGCTGCCCTGGCTGCTGGGCCTGCTGGCGTTTATCCTGTATGCCAACACCCTGGGACATCAATACGCGTTGGATGACGCTTCGGTGATTACCGAAAATTTCCTGGTAAAAAGAGGATTGGCCGGATGGCCGGAAATTTTTACAACGCATTATCGTTTTGGTTACTGGAATAGCACCGGGACCTTGTACCGTCCGGTTTCACTGGCCATTTTTGCCCTCATCTGGCAGATCAGTCCCGATAATCCTTTATTGTATCACCTGGTGAACGTTTTATTTTTTGCTGCCACGATGGTCGTTCTGTTCAAAACTTTACGAGCCTTCTGGCCACCACTGCATCCCTATATCATCGGTGCGGTCACCCTCATTTTTCTGACCCATCCGGTGCACGTCGAAACGGTGGCCAATATAAAAAGTCTGGACGAAATTCTGGGACTCTTTTTTGGATTACTGGCTTTACAATTTTATTTAAAATATTTTAAAAACGCGGCTAATAAATCATTAATAACTTCGGTTATTTTTTACGCTCTGGCTCTTTTTTCAAAAGAAAATACCATTACCTTTCTGGCCGTTTTTCCCTTGGTAGGATACTATTATTCGTCGGATAAAAACCGAAACTGGATAGTATCCTGTCTGGCATTTCTGGTACCCGCTATTTTATTTTTGGGTTGCCGGTATCTGGTGTTGGAAACACAATCTATTGAAAACATTTCTCCACTGGATAACTTGCTGGTGGCAACGAGCGGGCCGGTAGAGTGGTACGCAACTGCTTTTTTATTGATTGGAAAATATATGTGGACATTGTTATTCCCTCTGGAATTAGGCAGTGATTTTGGATATTCGCAAATCCCTGCCACGAGTTTTGGTAATATAAAAGTGTTGCTTTCGCTGGCCGTTATACTGGGTTTGATGGTGTTGGGAATTTTTGGTTTAATAAAAAGAAATAAGGCCGCTTTCGGAATCATATTCTTTGCAATAACTTTTTCGATTTATTCGAATTTGATCATCAAAATCGGATCCTCTTACGGAGAACGGTTTCTGTACATACCGAGTCTCGGATATGCGATTGCGCTGGTGATGGGACTCTATTATTTTTGTAATAAAAAATGGACAGACGGAAATGAAAAAGAAAAGACCAGTCAAAAGAAAATAGATTTTAAAAAATACGGTGTGCTCTTTGCCGTAACCGGTTTACTCGGATTGTTTTACGCCGGCCAAACCGTCACCCGCAATGCCGCCTGGTACGACTCCTACACTTTGTATAAAACAGATATCACAACGGCACCCAACAGTGCTAAATTAAATTACCATCTGGGTCTGGAAGAAGTCAAGCAAGCGTTGAAAGGAAAAGATAAAAACCGAAATTTGCAACACCAAAAAGCCGCCTTTACCCACTTCCGCCGAGCCATTGAATTGTATCCCACTTACGGCGATGCCTACGGTCAGCTGGGATTGGCCTATTACCGCCAAAAGCAATACAAAGAAGCGCTGAAAAATTACAATACTGCCCTACAATACGATTCGAAAGATGCTAAGATTTATAGCAATATGGGCGTAATTTATTTTGAAAATGGCGACCTGAAAAAAGCAGAAGAAGTATATCTAATGGCCGTAAAACTAGATCCCCGCTACATCGACGCCCGCCGTAATCTGGGAAGCGTCTACGCCCAAACCAAAAGATTCGACCTGGCCATCACCCAATTTTCAAAAGGCCTGGAATACGACCCTAAAAACGCCGTATTATATCTCTATCTGGGATACGCCTACCGGGACAAAGGCGACAACAACCAGGCAAAAAAACATCTCGAAAAAGCCTACCAACTGGACCCGTCTCTACGACGATAATTAAAATAGCTACCTTACAATTTCAATATCCAACAACACTTCCCCACCTTAAAGATATACACGTCCCACTCAGCGCCCTCTGCGCCTCTGCGCGAAAAAAACAATTCAAGAAAGTCCACAAGACTGCTCAGCACCCTCCGCGCCTCAAACAAGTCCAGCCCAAAAAAGCCAGAACAAAACCTACTCCCTCCGTCCCCTTCGAGCAAACATCCCCATAAACAATCCCACCATCATCATGATCGTCCCCGTCCAGACAAAATTAATCCCCGGAAATAAAATCGCCTCCAGAACAATCCAGTCGCTCCGTGGCACATCATTCGCAATCGCAATCGGAACCCTTCTTTTCTCAGCACTTTTTCTACCAATCAAAATTTCGACCTCCTCGCTGTTAGGATTTATTTTCACAAATCTGAAATGTAAACCAAGGTCAAACAATTCATCTTTAAAATTAAAAGGTTGATTACCCCGGATAAGGTAGAGTGGTGCCGCCTTACCAACCTCAACCCCCTGCTGATCAAAAATAGTCATTTCCGCACCAACCACAACATCCCCCGGTTCCCGCTCGTACGCCGAATGTTCCGCCTCCACGTTGAAATTATCAAACCGTATTTTATAATCCTGATAATCGACCGTTTGTCCCTTTTCCATGGTAAAACTCTCGTAACCCAGTTCGCTTTCCGGCACAAATAATTCGTCCAGTGCTTCGTTGGGGAATTTAATCTTCATCCCTAATTTTGGAATCGACTCCGAAAAAGTATAAAGCAACGTCTTCCGCAGTGCCATGACCGGTTGTACCTCAAAACGGGCATTGATCTTCTTTGGATAAACCACAAAACGGGCACCGTAGGACAAATCATTTGGTTGTGAATCATAATCTTTATGCGTAGCGCCCTCTTTCATTTCTTCCAGAATCAAAATATAATCCTTCTGTCGAAGGGTATCTCCCACGTTCATATAGTGAGTTACGTAATTCAAACTATCTTCCAGCGTTTTCGCATATTCCTTATCCGTTTCGGATAGTGGCAGGGTAGCAATATGGGTGAAAATATCCCGGTCCCAATAGTGTTGTGTGGAAGGATTGACCGCAGCGATTTTATTTTCTTTACGCTCGTAAAGTACATTGGGATACAAGTCAAACTCTTCTGTAATATTTCCTGCTTCGTCTTTCTGTTTATAGTTAACCTGAAATTGCCGGTAATTTTCCCAGATAGAATCCTTGACGTACGTTACTTCGTAGCCGTTCATAAACAAAGGTTCTCCTTTAATTAAAACAACGTTCTTTTTGTATTGCTCCTGCGAAAAACCTTTGATTAATCCCTGTTGGGCAAACTCGTTATTAGAGATCCATTTTTTATTTAATCCCGACGCCAGAATCCCGACAATCATTAATCCAAATCCAATGTGAGAAACCGAAGAAGCAGCAGTCTTGAGATTGGCTCTTGTAAAAGAAATCAGATAATCCAGATTGGTAATGACCGTAAAAATTCCGGAAAATAATAACAATTTATATTGCCAGGCCCGCGCATCGATCCAGATGGAAGCAAGGAAAGTCAGAACACCAGAGATGACCGTTGCGATTCCCAGATGCAGTAAGAATTTCTTACCATGCTTGCTGAAATTACTTTCGCGAAAGCGTAAATACTGCGAAAGCCCGGAAAACAAGCCAATAAAAATTCCAATCCAGAGTTGGTATTTATTATAATGTTCAACCGGATCTTTGATGACACTGCCCTCGTAGGTTGGATCGAATAACTCTACAATTTTATTATAAACAGGTAAAGAACTGGAAATGGTAATCAACGCCGCAGAAAACAGAAAAACCAAACTTCCGATAAACATCCAGAATTCTTTGGAGCCGGTCGCCTCTTCTCTTTCCGGAACCGGAACATCCCGGCTTCCCCACAGGTAAGATCCAATGGATAAAAACACAAAGAATAGTAGAAATACCAGCAACTGATTTTCCAGTCCCATTTCCGTAAAAGCGTGGACCGAAGTATCGCCCAGTACCCCACTTCGCGTCAGAAAAGTCGAATAAACGATGAACACAAAAGTCAGTAAATAAAACAGATAGGAACTCTTAATAGAATGCCCCGTAATTTTTGCAATCAGATTGGTATGAATTCCTGCCAGCAGAAATAACCACGGAACAAGCGACATATTTTCCACTGGATCCCACGCCCAGTAACCTCCAAAACTCAACGCTTCGTAAGCCCAGGCACCACCCATCAGAATACCCGTACCGAGGATGCCACCCGAAAACAAAGCCCACGGCAAAACGGGTTTTAACCACGCTTTGTGCTGACCCGTCCACAGACCCGCAATGGCGTAACAAAAGGGAATCGCCGTAGAAGCAAATCCCAGAAAGAGGGTAGGCGGATGGATCGTCATCCAGTAATTTTGCAAGAGTGGATTCAGTCCGGTTCCCGTCACCAGACTCAAGTAATCAGCGTTGGCAAAAATCGGAATATCCATGGTGTCCCGCAGCAGTAAAAGCGGATTGCTACCCAACTTATAGACCCAATCTCCAAAACCAATATGCAGTCCCTGAATCATGGAACTGATAAAAAGCTGAATGGTAGAAAGGACGGCCATTACGGGAGCTTCCCATTCTTTGGCGGTCCGCATCAATATAAAACCCAGAATGATATGCCAGAACATCCAGAGTAAAAAACTACCTTCCTGCCCTTCCCAGAATGCCGAAGCGATATACTTAAACGGCAGATCTTCCGAGACGTGGGAGTAGGCATAATAATACTCAAAATACTGCTGGATCATCACATAAAAAATAGTCCCGATGACCACAAAAATACTGATCCCGTGCAGAACAAAAGCAGATCTGGCGATTCGCCGCCACCCCTCATATTCGTCGGTATCCCGGCGTTGCGTGGCCAAAAAATAGGAAACCGTTGCCAGAATACTGGTGACAAAACTGATGAGAATGGCCAGGCGTCCGATCTGCCCCGGTAATAAATGCTCCCCGATATACTGGATTTCTTCCATGCTAGATTTGCTTGCTTTTTGACCTGATAATTATTTCTTCGTCCTTATACTTTGAAGGACATTTCATGAGCATTTCAGTTGCCACAAAAACATCACCTTCCATCGCACCGGTCAGCACGATGGATTCGCTACGTTCAAATTCCTGTGGTTTTTCGGTCAGTAAAGTAACCCTTCCCGGTACCCCTTTGGAGTCTTTGATGTGAAAACTAAATTTGTTGGGATCGATCGCCGGATCATATTCTACCGGTTTATCTTTCATCAACTGGCCCACTAACTTTACACGTTCCCCCGATTTCATTGCCTGAGAAAAAGTAGAATAGGTACTGACATCGCCGGAAAGCGAAAGTAATAATCCGATGGCTATTGCGATGATCGCTATTCCAATTAGATGTGATTTTTTCATATTCACTGGTTTTAAAATTTTGAAAGAAGTTTAGACACGCTCTAAACCACAATTTGCTTTTAAGGACAAATATGCGGTATTTTAAGGGCTGCACCATTAAATTTTTTTGACTATTCGTCCCTCAAGTTGTTCGTTGCCGGAGCAGCTTCCTTCAATTGGCCAAAGTTACGTTTTTTTAAGGCTGTTTGGGGGCATAAAAATTCATAATTACATCATTTTTAAAACTGAAAACAGATGGCAGATTCTTTTGACAATGGGATGACTGGCCGGATTGGGATTATTCTTGCATCGGCACGTTCTGACGGGCATACGGCGCGGATGGCGGCCCGGATTTCATCCCGGTTGAAAGCAACCATTATTGACTTGAAATTGTATGAAATTGGACATTATGATTATCAGCACAAATACGAAGGAGACGATTTTCCGGATTTGATGCGGGACAGGGTACTCAATATGGATATTTTGATTCTGGCAACGCCCGTTTACTGGTACAGCATGAGTGGCCGGATGAAAGTTTTTCTGGACCGGTTTACCGATCTGCTAAAGATAGAAAAAGACCTGGGCCGGAAATTACGGGGTAAATCCCTGGCCGTTTTTACGACCTCCAACGGTGGAAATCTCGGGGACGGTTTCTGGCCTCCTTTTATCGAAACGGCCAACTATCTGGGGATGAAGTATCTGGCCAATGCCCATTTTCTGGAGGAAAATATTGAAAAAAACGGCGTGGAAGACGCATTTGTCAATAACTTGTTAACGGCTTATTCAAATTTGTAATATTAAAAAAAAGATACTATCATTGAGGAGAGGAAACGGTAGTTCGCTTTTTATAAAAACAACTTCCGGAACCTCCTTTAACCACTCAAAGTTATGATCAGGATTTTTCTTTTTGTCTTTTTGACTGGAATTGTTTTTTGTCAATTTGCCTGTCAGACCGAATCGGTACAAACCACGGGTATTGCTGCCGAGAAGCCCGTTAAAGTGCGCGTTAAACCTACCTACGCAGCCGAAGACCGTAGCTATAAAGCCCATTGGGGCGATCTGGAATTTCCGGTTGTCAACGATCCGCTCCCCGGCAATAAAGCCAAACAATTTACTATTTCAAAAGATAGTCTTCTCCATAATTTGTACCAACCGATGTCCTTTACCAAAGGGGGCAAAATCATGGACCTGGATGTAATTGCAGTGGTTATTTACAATCGCGTCAACGGTCAGCCGTCCATGTTTCATTTTTATGAAAGAACAAATTTTACAGTGGATACCACGCGGTATGGCAATACGCTGGAGCATTACATCAAAAGCGGTGCGCACGTTAGTATTCGTGGTTTTCGTGAAAATATTCCGATCAATTCGGTCGCTTTTAAAGTGGCGGACCCGGAAGGCGAGTACCAGCCGCCCGTCTACTTTAAAAGTCTGAATTTTATTGAAAAAGAGGTTTTTGGTTTTCAGCTTTACGCCGCGATGGGTCGTAAAATGCTCGTTCGACTAGACACCACGGCGGAGCATTCCAGAAGCGTTTTTGAAATGTACCGGGATAAACCGGAACGCTACGAAATCATGCATATTCCTGGATTTAAAACGATTCGGCGTTCCCTGAAAGACGAAGAAAAACTCTGGCCATCCGATAATTTTACGCGGATAAATCTACTGGATAAAACCAAATCCTGGCCAAAAGATTTACAATTTTATCCCGATTATTACGATGTCCGGGATAAAGTCATCCAACTCAATTGGGGCCGGTTAAAAACACCGGCGCTGCTGGAAGAAACAGATCATAACCGGAAATGGCGCTACGGTCCGAAATGGAAAGGCTGGCCTGACAAAGACGAATTATACGGATTCTTATCCGAAGCCCGTACGCAACCGATGCAACTTAAAATTGACGATGATAGTTGGAAACCCGTTCGTTTTGATTGCTGGATTACTTCTGAAACCACGGAAGATTATCGTTTCCTCGCCGAAGATATCCGCCATCCGGCCATTGTGGAAATTCTGGAAAAATTGCCCCGGAGGTCGAGTATTTATATTGACAATCTATTGGTAGAAAACAAAGCGGGAGACGTCAGGTGGTTTCCGGTTCCTTTTGCGTTTCATTTTCCGTAAGGGGAGGGTTTTTGACGAAAGTCATAAAAAAAGTCATCCTTACGGACAACTTCTTTTTTATTGAAAAATATTATATAAATAACATTTCTATCATCAAATTTGTAAGTGAATTACTTTAACTCTACGACGAAACCGTCCATTTTCTTTCTTTTCTTCATGCTTCGTTTATAGTTTTCTGCTTTTTCTTTATCCTCAAATGCACCCAGCACCAGTTTGTAAATGGGTTTTCCGTCCGCGGCAGTTTCTACGTTTACATAAATATCATCAAACCATTTTCCCTGATAGGAAGTTACCAGTGCCATCATCCCATCGATATCTTTGACGGCAGCGACCTGTACGCCGTAAAGAACGGTTTCATTGGCTTGTTCGAGCACTTCTATTTTGTACGATTTACCAGTTGTAAATTTACTGGCTGGCTCCAGTTCGAAGGCTCCAGCACTGGTTTTTTTGGACGCAGTACTTTTTTTGGCAGTGGTTCTTTCTCTCACTACGGGTTTTTCAAATACCGGTTTATTGTACTTTTTTGGTTGCTCCGGTCCTTTTTCAACCAATTTATTATCGGTCGTCATTGGCTTGTTAGTCGGAACACTTTTTTTAGTGGTCGTGGATTTGGAAGGCACATTGAGCGTTGGAGTAGGAGGCAGACTGGAAGTACCGGTAGCCGGACGGCTCTCGGCCAGCGTAGGAGTGTTATCGCTTCTGCCGAGCACCTCGACAGTTACTTCTGCCAGTCCATCTTCGTAGAGGCCAAGTGCTTCGCCGGCTTTACCGGATAATTCGACGATCCGGCCACTGATGTACGGTCCCAGGTCGTTAATTCTGATTTTTACGGATCGTCCGTCGTCTACACGGGTGACCTTTACGATGGTTCCAAAAGGTAGTGTTTTGTGTGCCCCCGTCATTTTATTTTTATCATACTTCTCGCCACTTGCGGTTTTTCTTCCCTGAAAGGAGTCCGAATAGTAAGAAGCGATCCCGCGTTCCTGAGCAGAAAGTGCGGGAGCTAGAAATAGTAGTAACAGAATGATTAAATTGTAGTTTCTCATTATTTGTAAGATTTAAAAATTGAAAGTCTTTAACTTGAATAACCGGGTGTCACTCAATAGTGAAAGAGTTTCTGCGTTTCATAGTAATATTAAGACGTAAAACAATCTTAAAGTTACCGTTTTATGGGATAATAGGCAAAAAATGGGGCGACTTCTCCGGTTTCTTATTTTGAAATCCCGGTGTGCCCCTGAAATCAGGCGTGTCGATCCTCTTCATTTTTAGTAAATTTGTAAAAAATTCCGGAACCTTCACCGGAAAGGTACTGTTGAATAGAAGATGAGTGGTTTAATGAGGATTGGTGCCAGATGAATAGTAGTTTAAATCAAAAAAATAGATAAAATGAGTAAGCACGGAAGGGTTTTAGTGGCCATGAGTGGTGGAATTGATAGTACCGTAACCGCTATGATGCTCCACGAACAGGGATATGAGGTGGTCGGAATCACGATGAAAACCTGGGATTACGCAAATTCCGGTTCTTCCAAAAAGGAAACGGGGTGTTGTAGTCTCGATTCCATTAATGATGCCCGGCAAGCAGCGGTGGATATGAATTTTCACCACTTTATTGTAGACATCCGGGAAGAATTTGGGGACTACGTAATTGATAATTTTGTGGACGAATATATTGCGGGACGCACACCGAATCCGTGTGTGTTGTGTAATACGCACATCAAGTGGAGTGCTTTGCTGAAGCGGGCTGATTCGCTGGATTGTGAATTTATTGCTACGGGACACTACGCAAAAATAAAGGAAGAAAACGGCCGGAAATTCATCAGCAAGGGGAAGGATGAGCGCAAGGATCAATCTTATGTGCTGTGGGGCTTGAGTCAGGATTGTCTGAACCGGAGTCGTTTTCCGTTGGGACCATATTCCAAGCCGGAGGTTCGGCAGATGGCTAAAGATTTCGGGTACGAAGAACTGTCGAAGAAAGGGGAGAGTTACGAAATTTGTTTCGTACCGGATAACAACTACCGCAACTTTTTAAAGCATCGGGTAGAAGGACTGGAAGAGCGGGTAGCGGGCGGTAATTTTGTGGGTGTGGATGGAAAAGTGCTGGGAACCCACGCGGGATATCCTTTTTATACCATCGGTCAGCGAAAAGGACTCGGGGTTGCTTTCGGAGAACCCATGTATGTTACCGAGATTCAGCCGGATACGAATACGGTAGTTTTGGGACAGGTAAAGGACCTGTTGAGAAATGGAATGCAGGTCGGTAAGACCAACTTTATGAAGTACGAACGGATTCCGGATGGGATGGAAGCGGTGACACAGATTCGCTATAATTCTCCGGGCACTTTGAGTAATATTTTTCAAAATGATAATGGAAATGTAAACGTAGAATTTCTGGCGAATGTGAGCGGCGTAGCGCCGGGACAATCTGCCGTTTTTTACGAAGGGGATGATGTGCTGGGAGGCGGTATAATTTTTGGAAGTAGTCTAAAGAGGTGATGAATTGTTTTGTCCTTTTCGTGTTTTTATTTTGCTACTAAAACACGAAGCACACAAAACTTTTTCTTCGTGTCCTTTGTGACTTTGTGGCTCCCGAATTACGTAAAGATACTATTGAGCTTGCTCCAAAAACTAGAAAAACAAAAAACGTATTTGATAAAATTAATTATATAGCATCTTCGCGATAAAAGATATACACGATCGCTCAGCGTTCTCTGCTTCTCTGCGCGAAAATCACTTTTTAGAGCAGGCTCACTAGTTAATCAATCACCATCTAAATGAAAAAAACAATATTATTTATTTTGGTTGCAGGACTCTTCATTTTATTGGGAAGTGCCTGTAAAGATAGTCAGACCTTGCTGGATGTCGCTCCCGATACGAGTCAGTCTTATTACCCTTTGGAAATTGGAAAATTTATGGTGTATACCGTGGATTCTGTTTTTTATAAAGAAGATGCGGCGCCGGATACGGTGCGGATAATAGCCAGGGAAGAAATTACGGATACGTTGCGGGACAACGAAGGAGAACTGTTCTACCGGGTGGAACGTTCCGAGCGGGCCAACGAGAATGAACCCTGGGAAATCCGGCAGATTCTGGCCATGAAACAAACCCAGACACAGGCGGAACGTCTGGAAAACAATCAACGATTTATCAGCCTGACTTTTCCCTTCCGGAGAAATGCAAGCTGGGACGGGATTGGATTTAATTCTGATTCTCTTCTGGTAACGGTACGGGGAGAGGTGATTGAAATTTACAAAGACTGGAACAGTCAGTACGATGAGATTTTCGTACCTCAGGCCGTCAACACTTTTTTATTTGATTCGACGGTCAGCGTTTTTCATGCCAATAGCAATAACTTTATTGAACGCCGCTTCAGCCGGGAAGTATACGCAAAGGGCGTTGGACTCGTCATCAAAGAAATGGCCATTCTGGACTCCCAATTGAGTGACGGGGACCGGGTCTGGCCAGACGATGCCGAAAAAGGCTTTACGCTTTTACAAACCCTCATTGAACACAACTAACTTACTTTGAAAGACCAGATACAAGTCGGTTATACCCGTAAACCATTCGGCGTAAACGGCCAGTTAAAATTAAAGATTGAACCCAATTTTCTGGAAGATGTCCTAAATGCAGAAGTATTATTTATAGAAATTGGCGGTCAGAAGGTACCTCACTTTGTCGCAAATTTTCAGGATACGGGTGACCTGGTGGTCCACTTCGAGGACGTAGCATCCAAAGAACAGGCGGCAAAACTCGTATCCCGCCCGGTCTATCTGCGGGCTGCCGATATCATCCCTCCGGAGGAAAAAGAAATACCCCTGGAAACCATCGAACCCCACCTTAAGTATTTGAATTACCATATCGAGGATGTTGAAATTGGAACCATTGGTCAAATCGTCCGGATCGAGGTTTTTCCCCAGCAGGAAATGGCCTTCGTAGCGTACGATGGGCGGGAGGTGATGATTCCGTTGCATCCGTCGTTCGTGGTTAAAACAGATACCGAAAAACGGATATTGACGATGGAATTACCGGAGGGGATATTGGAGATTTGATGATAGGGAAGTTGTAGAAAAAAAACGGTCTTGCTTCAGTATGAATTAGGGGCAACTGTGGCCGGGCATTCTTATCTGCTGATTTCAGGTGAACCGATTAGTTTTGATGCATTAGGAATAATTCATTACCAAACATTAGGTACCAGATGTTGTCATTTAATTTTTGGCTGTTCTGAAAATTAATCCGCAGATTGGAAGTTGTCTCTTCGGCTTCCTGCCACGAAAGTCCACCATCGACGGTAGATCCGATCAGGTCATTGGCCTGATAAACATCCGTCGGGCAGAAACTTTTATTCAGTACCATCAATCCTTTTTCGGGTGTCGTAAATCCGATCATTCTTGCACTTTCCGGATAAATAATTTGCCAGGTCATTCCCCGGTTGGTGGTTTTTACTACGCTTGTTGAACCCACGACGATCAGTTGCTGCCGGTCAATGATTTCCAAATCCCAAATGGGGGAGACCCCAACATCGAGGATATTCAATAAATCTCCGTTCAGATCCACGACCAGAATACGGCCGTCCTGACCGGAGATGTATAATTCGTTTTCAAAGATTTCGAAGCTGAACGTCACCAGACTGAATCCAACTTCCGGAGCATCAAAAAATATTTCCCAGGTCTCTCCGTCGTCGGAGGATTTCACTAAAGTGTATTCGTTGTTCAAACTTAATGTCGCATATAAATTTCCGGCCTCATCAAATTTGGGATGGTATAAAATACCTTTCAGGTTGGTAATTTCTTTTTCCTCCCAGGTTATTCCACCATCTATGGTTTTTAGAATTACACATCTATTCTGGCAGTTGGGTGGAGGACAACCGGTAATGTCGTGCACGGTGATGATGCCGGTATTTTCATTTTTAAAAATCATACTCCGGGGGAGTTTGTCCAGACCGATCTTTAAGTCTGACCAGGTCTCTCCGCCGTTTTCCGTCTTAAAGATTTCCACGTGGCCACCGACATTATTTCCGAGTATGGCGTAGCCTACCGCTTCATTTACAAATTGGAACGACTGGACCGATCCGTTAAAATCTATTTCACTGACGGAGTTGATATAGTACCCGTCCGGTGAGGTAATGGCGGTTTTATATTCACAGATTTCTCCTGGTATTTCTGTCGTCATGATTTCTTCTTGATTACAAGCCCCCAGGAGGAATAAAGTGAAAATGGTCAGGAGCATTTTGTACATATCTTTTTATTTTTTGACCGTGAATACGACTGCGAAGCAATAATTGAAAAAATCATTGAGCGTTCCGAAGATGAAAAATTACTAAAACTCGATGAACGTATTTGGCAAGTTGGCAACTAACCAGTCTTTATCTGCCTGGGCTATTGGATTATTTTTTAATACCAAATATTGAAGTTGTGTCAACGCTGCGAGCGGTTCAACATTGGAGATTAAATTGTCACTCAAGTATAACTGTTCCAGATTTGTCAGTTGATTTAATCCCTCCAGGTTTTCCAGTTTTGAATTAAAAACATACAGCACCTTTAGATTAATTAGTTCCTGAAAAATAGCAGCGTTTTGAATTTCCATTCCACTGATATTAAGTTGGGTTAATGCTGTAAAACTATTGATTTCCGGGAGGAGGAGGGTATTGTTGTTTCCAAATGATAAAAATTCCAAATGATTGATTCGGTTGAGAGGAGACAGATCTGTAACTGGATTACCTGTGATGTCGAGGCCTTTTAAGTTTTCCAAATTTCCTAAAGGAGAGATGTCCACAATATTGTTTCCATTAAGTTGTAGCTGTTCCAGATTATTACAGGAACTTAAAACAGAAACATCTGCGACTTGGTTGTCCCAGAGGTATAATTCCCGTAACAAGATTTTTTCGGATAATGGACTAATGTTTACTACGTTTCCGAAGGCAATTCTTAAAAAATTAATATTTTCTGCGTTTGCGAGACTGGAAATATCAGATATGTCATTCCCTTCAAAATGTACATGTTCCAGCCGTGGTAAGTCACCGAGTGCTGCTAAATTTACTACGGCGGTTCCTTCACAGTTCAGGAATCTTAAGTTTTGTAAATCTTTTATTGGAGTCAAATCACTCAAGTTAGCATTGCCATACATTATCAGTATTTCCAGATTGTTGAAATGCTGTATGCCTTCCAAATCTGTAATTTCTTTATATCCCAGATGAAGGGAGTCGATATGCTGAATATCGGCGATTTTAATTTCTTCGGTATTGATGTTTAGTATCTCCCTGATGGCGAGTTCGAAATTTGGATCCTTAAACATTATAGTTGTATCAACCGAATTTTCACGGTTGCAGGAAAACAGGATAATGGGCAGCAATATATAAGGTAAGCGAATACCACGCACCAAGTAAAGAAACATCATGGTTTATCTTTTGATTTTTTCTTAAATAGTTGTTTAAAGTCTATTGAAAATCCAGTGATGTAAATTGGGGCATTAAAGGTTTCTTTGATCTGCGTCTCTCCCGCTACTAGATATCTGTATCCAAGTCCTCCCATGAGTCTGAGCCATTTAAGTACTTTTATATCTAACTTTACCGAATGTTCAATTATACCTTTCCCTTCACGTTTTACATCTCTTTGGGCAAGTTCATTAAATGTGATCGCAACCCATCCAAGCCCAACCTGACTGTTTGCGGTAAATATTAAGCGAGAATTTTGGACCAATACGTATTCTCCGTAAGCGGACACGTAGTGGAATCCGATGTTGGCAGGCAAAGTTATGGAAGGTTCCACATCATTATCTCTATATTCTTTTGTCACACTACTTCCAAGGATTCCAAATAAATTAGAACTATATACGCCCAATCCAATCTCTTTTTTTTCGTCAAACAATACGCCCAGCCTTACACCAAATATTCCAACAGATTCATTATTTATTATAGTTTGCCGTGAATCTCCCTGAAATCGAATTTGTCTTTTTTTTGTTGCTTCTTGCGGCTCTACATCTTTTAGTTCCTGCGCACACAAGGTAAATGAATGTAGAAAATAAAAAGTTATGGTAATAAATATTGTTGTTAGTTTCATTGTCTTTGAATTTAGGGTGAAAATAATTAATTTTTTCAAAAGGTATACTTTCTGCACTAATCGCTTGTCCAAATTTTCTCAATTTCACAGAATTATGAAAATTTTGATAAGCGCTAAGCATAACTTCCATTTTGCTTCTTTGATTGAGGCAAAAATAGTTCGCCTAGAATCTGCACTTATTTATTTGCCATTCCTAATAAAAAAAGGCACAGCTGAAATTTAATCAGCCGAGCCTTTTTTTATTCAGAAGGAAATTCTGATTTTTATTGCTTCACCATCTTTTCCCACGCAATCGTTTTTCCGTCTACTTCTACAAGTACCACATAAATGCCGGCTCCTAAATTTTGACCCACCGAAGTCAGACCACCATTTTCAAAAGTGACCGTTTCGGTTAACTGCCCGAGCACATCGTATACCAGTAAACGTCCGGTCCGGTAAGGTGCCTTATAATCGATACCGACCTGAAACTCCGTGGCAGACGGATTGGGAAATACTTTTATTTCTGCGAGATTTTGAGAAAGTTCCTCCGTATCGGTCAGTACGATGACCACCTCTTCAGTTACAGTAGTCGCACCACAGGGATTCGTCACATTGAGGACCACTCCGTAAACGCCCGGTCCGGGATACAAGTGAATCGGGTTTGGCAGGTTACTGAGCGTTCCATCCAGAAAATCCCAGGTAAACGTCTGTGCGTTGGTGGCATTGCTGCTGAAAACGACCTGTCCGCCTCCGACGTCCACGTATTCAATATCCGCCGTAGGATCGGGGAAGGTCGTCACGGTGATGGTCTGCGAAACGTTGAAAGTGCCCGATGGCATAGTTCCCGATAACGTAACCGCGTAATTACCCGGTTCGGAAAAAGAAATCACCGGATTTTGTTCGGTGGAAGTTGCCGGCGTACCGCCTTCAAAGGTCCAGGACCATTCGGTTGTATTTTCATTTTCATCAGTAAAAGTAATTTCAAACGGATCACAACCCGATGTAGCCGAAGTACTGAAATTTTGCGGCTCAACCGCATCTCTCACTAAAAATCCGTCAATACCTGCTTCGACGACGTTACCGGAATCAGGTAAATCTGAAGTTTCAAAAATGATGCGTACATTTTCTGTCATAGAAATAAAGTCCGCCAGATTATAACGCATTCTCGGACTCCAGCCGTCATCGTTTCCACTAAAGGTAACCACCGTTTCCTGGGTAATACCATTGTCCACAATTACTTCCAGCTGATCGTTGGGCGCATTGTTGCCAAAGGCATTAAAAAACCAATAATGAAAAGACAGTTCCGGACTGGTAAAATTACTCAGGTCCATCAAAGGGGACGTCAGCCTCGTAAATCCGTCGTCCACATCATCCGCTCCGACGGTACCACCGCCATTTCCGGTCACGTAGGCCTGTTCTCCCAAATCGTTGGGAATATCTGAACCGGGATTCGCCTGTGTACCGCCCGCAAAAGTTCCGATGGGTATACCTCTTTCCCAGATTCCACCTCCGGCAGAACTGACTACCTGCCAGCCTAAATTAAAAATAAAATCATCTTTAAAACCCGGAATTAATTCTATGACGGTAGGTTCCGCGGCGCCGGTTTGCAGGGTAACAAGTTTTTCCTGGTAGCCCCAGATTGCAAAACTGGCATCGTAAATACCATTGACAACGGCCTGTGAAATCATCCCGTTTCCGTCCGTATTATCTTCAAAAGACAAACTCTGCCCGTTGAGCTGAACCTGCGCGTTGGCAATCGGTACACCTGTAACCGCGTCTACCACCTGAGCGGTAAACTGCGTGGTTGCTAACGGTTGTAGCTCCACGTCCCGGACGAGCAGTACCCCATTTTCCAGTTCAACGTTGATAATGGCCGTTTCATAGCCGGGGTGCGAATAGGTTACGGAAAAATCTCCGGCCAGTACCTGTCCCGTTTTGTATTCGCCCGACAATGAACTGTTGGCGAAGTTAACCTGAGCAGAACCAATCACTACCCGGGCATCATTGACAGGCGCTCCCGTCACGGCATCGGTGATTTTTCCTTCCAGGTGACAGGCGCGTACGTAGTTGGGTGTGAGGACGAAGAATCCCTGATTGATGTCCGAGACCACAACGGTTCCACTCGTAAAATAGGGATACACTCCCCAGGCGCCACTACCTTCTTCTCCGGGCAGTAGGGTATCAAAATTTCCTACTTCGATAATATTACCGGGACGACTTGCATCGGCGAGGATACAACCATCGGTGTAGTAGGATATAATTAAAAAGTCATTCCACACAAATACGTTGTGAGGCAGTACGCCCTGATTAATGGTAGAAAGTGGCCGGAACTGATCTAGTTCACGGATATCGCTGAGGTCTGAAATATCGTATACACCTACCGGAGCGTCTCCCACCTCGTCAGTTGTGAAGACCACGTTGCTGTCATCGCTCAGCCATGCGTTGTGGGTAAAATCAAACGGAGTCGCCTGAGTTGCGAGCAACTGAACATCGTTGAGATCACTGACATCGTAGATTCCGAGGGTACCTGCAAAAATTTCCGAGCTGTAAAGAATATTGTTCCGGACGTAGGCATCGTGCGAGTAGACGGGAGGAGCCGACGCAATATAAGAAGGGCTACCGGGATCCGTAGCCAGGTCGATAAAGATTACTCCACCGTCATTTACATTACAGCCCGAAAGGTGGCCGATTCCGTTATCGTCGATAAAAATATTGTGACACGGGCCGAGTTGTGTACCCGTTCCGCCGATAATGGGTTCCCATCGAAAGGCATCAGCTTCGGTAATTTGTCCAGGCAGATTGCTCAGGTCGATGACATTTACTCCGCCCCCCGTTTCGTTGGTTACGTAGGCGTAGGTGTCCCAGACTTTGATATCTCTCCAGATAGATTCGGGGCCAGAGAGAAAACCTTTTTCTTCCGGATTATCCGGATCGGTGATGTCAAAAATAGCGGTACCCGTGGCAGAACCGACGAGCGCGTATTCACGGCCATCCCGTTCGTAGCCCCAGATATCATTGAGGCGTTGGGGAAAATTAACTTCGGCCCTCAGCGTCATATTTAGTTGAGCGGCGAGCGGCAATGTAAACACTGCGG
>CAKZUV010000264.1 GCA_937921555.1 uncultured Saprospiraceae bacterium | reverse complement strand
TTAACTTTCAGGACAAATATGCTTGCACCTTATTTTAATATCGATGAAATCGAAGCCGGTTGTGACGAAGCTGGCCGTGGATGTTTGGCCGGACCGGTATTTGCGGCGGCGGTTATTCTACCAAAAGATTTTGAACATCCTTTGCTGAATGATTCAAAATTGATGAGTGAAAAGAACCGGGATATTTTACAACTTATTATTGAAAAAGAAGCGATCGCCTGGGCTGTAGCAACAGTTGATCCACTGGAAATTGACGAAATAAATATTTTGAATGCTTCCTTTCTGGCCATGCACCGGGCGGTGGATCAGTTAAAAGTCAGGCCAACCTCGCTGTTGATTGACGGTAATCGGTTTAATAAATATCCGGAGATAACGCACCACTGCATTGTGAAGGGAGACAGTAAATACTTGTCCATTGCTGCGGCTTCTGTCCTCGCGAAAACGTATCGGGACCGGTACATGAAAAAGGCAGCGCTGGAAAATCCAGGATACGACTGGCATTCAAATAAAGGATATCCAACGAAAGCCCACCGACGGGCCATTGCTGCTTTGGGCGTTACTCCGCACCATCGCAAATCATTTCGATTACTGGCCGTTGACTCATAATCTGCTTAAAACGTAACGGGCGTAGTTGCCGTTGGTTCTAAAATCACCACAATCCTCTTCTTCAATGAATTGCCGGAGACTTTCTGTCCGTCCGTTATAATTCGTTCGGTAATCGAGCCAGAACCAGTCATCATCCGGTTGTTCTGCAATTCGGGAGATACCCAGTGGATCCATGATCGAAGATTCACAAATTAATTCGAGGGTGATCTGGTCAAGCGACCGGACCTGATCCGCATCAAATTCCAGATTGTCAATTAAATCAACTATATCCTGTGCGCCGGGATCATCCCGGCGGGCAGAACCATCCGCAATTTTGGTCAATGCGTTGGTATTGATGCGATTAATTATTTGATAAAACAAAAATCTTTCGTTCATCAAACTGGCTTCGAAAGCGAGCAGATAATAGAGTTCGTGCTCTGTTTCCAGGCTTCTCAAAAGTCCGCTGGTCAGATAGAGGCCCCCTCCGGGAATTACGAAAATATTTTTTTCGGGACGACTCAGAATAGTTATGTCCCAGGAACGATCCGGATTCCACCGGTTATTTTGAGGCGACCGGCGGTCTCGTCGCATATTATTGGTCGCCTGATCGTAGAGCGTTTGTACAAACTGATAGATGGTCGTATCGTAGGGAGGAATATTGGGAATCACCGGAAAGCGCTCATCTTCGAAGGCAATCGCGATTTTTACCTTGTCACCCAATGCCTCGCGTTGTTGCTTGGTAAATTGGCTTGGAGGAATAATAGGTTCTTCGTATTCCGGTACACAGGAATACAAAAGGACAAATGCCAATAGTATTAAAACAGTAGTGGACCAAAGGCCACGGCGGGTATTCATGTTTTTGTTTTTGTTCTAACGTGTGGGGTATTTATCCAAAATTAGTTAAAAACAAAGACTAAATCCACTGTTTCAAAGTCTCTAAGCATACATATCATTAATCTCTCTTTTAAACTTATCGGCAATCACTCTTCTTTTCAGTTTCATGGTAGGCGTCAGTTCTGCGTCCGAACCATCCTTTTTGGTCGCTTCCCATTCTGCGTCGAGTAAGGTGAATTTTTTAATTTGCTCAATATGACTAAACCGGGGGTTGTATTTGTCAATGATTTCCTGGTAACAACTCTGTACCTTATCGTGACCTAACATGTCCTTAAATGAATTACAGCTTACCTGATTTTCTTTACACCAGCTTTCCAGGGCTTCTTTAGCCGGGACAATAACCGCAGAAACAAATTTCTTTGCGTCACCTACTACCATTACCTGCTCTACCAGAAAATCCTCTTTCAGCGCACTTTCGATGGGTGCCGGAGCGACGTATTTACCACCGGAAGTCTTTAGTAATTCTTTTTTACGATCCGTTATTTTCAGAAATTGATTGCTGTCCGATTTTACCAGTTTTCCAATATCTCCGGTACGGAACCAGCGTTTTCCATCAATTACTTTAAATACTTCGTCCGTTTTTTCTTTTTGATTATAATAACCCATCATAATATTTGGACCGGCCGCCAAAATTTCTCCTTCTCCTTCCTTGTATTCCCCTTCACTGTCATCGATATAAATTTCCACCTGCCCGAGCGTTGGTCCTACCGAACCCAACATGGCATTTCCTTTATCATAACGATTAATCGTCAGACCGGGAGATGTTTCTGTTAATCCATATCCTTCCCTTACCGGAATACCAGCCGCAGAAAAAATTCGGGCCATACTCACGGGACAAGGCGCCGCTCCCGTCAAAATACCTTTTATATTACCGCCAAGTGCCTGACGCCATTTTGAGAAAATCAATTTATCCGCAAGGCCTCTTTTAATACTTGCCATGCCCGAATATCCTTTGTCATACGCGTAATCATCCGTCAGTGAAAGAGCCCAGAAAAATAATTTCTTTTTGGTACCGGTCAGTTCCAGTCCTTTGTTATAAATTTTTTCGTATACCTTTTCCAGCAGTCTGGGAACGGTCGTAAAAAAGTGTGGCTTTAAAGTTTGTAAATCTCCTGTTTCTCCTCCCAGATTATCCGTGCCGGTGAAGGTGATCGTCACTCCCCGGTATTGATAAGCATAAGCAGCCGAACGTTCAAAGACGTGACAAAGCGGTAAAAAGCTAAGGACGGTGTCGCCCGGACTGATGGGCATGAGATCGTCGACGTCCACGACATTGGAAGCTATATTTTCGTGGGAGAGCATTACGCCCTTGGGGTTTCCCGTCGTACCGGAAGTATAGATGATCGTCGCCAGTTCTTTGGGTTGGATGGAGTCCATGATTTTTTTGACTTCTGGCAATCCTTCGTCGGTAAAAATATCTTCCCAGAATTTCATTCCTTCCTGCCGGTCAAAAGTATAGATATCAATCAGAGAGGGTACTTGCTGGCGGGCGATTCCAACTTTTTCGCAGAGGTCATCTGTGCCCAGGAAGCAATATTTGATTTCCGCGTCGTTAAAAATATACTCATATTCCCGTGGACTGATGGTTGGATAAACGGGAACGGTGATCGCACCGATTTGCTGAATACCAATATCGGCGATACTCCATTCTGCCCGGTTTTTGTAAGTAATAAGCGCGATTTTATCATTTTTTTTCACACCAAGTTTCAGGAGTCCACAACTGAATTTGTTGGCACGTTCGATGACTTCATCCGTGCTAAAGTATTTCCACGTTCCGTTAAGTTTAGAACCAATAGATTTTTCGAGTGGATTATTTTTTTGTTGATGATAAATAAAATCAAATAAGCGCATTTTGGACATAAGTAGTTAATTTGGATAGGAATAAGCGCATGTTTAAATTTTATACATGCTCTGATAATTTATTGTTATAAAAAATAAATATAAGAAAAGATTTATGAATGACAAAAAAAAGGCGTCACCGGGCTAACCGGCGACGCTTTTTGCGAAAACTTTAGATATAAGTAAGTCTCTTGGCTTTGGCTTATTTTGCCTGGCCTGTTAAGCTTAAAACCAGTCCGATTTCATCGTGAATGATCTTATCTTTAGCCGTACCAACCAAACCGGAACCATATTTTACGTCCCACTCTGTACGATTGATTTTAAAAGAAGGAGAAACCACCGAAATTTTGTCGCCCGCCATTGCTACGTTCGCAGGAATGGTAATGCTTTTAGTGATACCCTTGATGGTCAGATCACCGGTAACTTTGGTGTCTGTGCCACTACCACTGGTACTGGTCACCTTGAATGTTGCATTTGGATGTGCGGCAGTGTTAAAGAAATCTTCGTTTTTAAGATGTCCTTCCAGTTTTTCTTTTCCATCACCTGCCTTCAGGTCGGTAACGTTAATACTGCTCATGTCGATGTTTACTGTTCCAGCGGATATCTTTCCGTTGCTCGCTGCTACTTCCCCACCACTGATCTTCACGGTGCCGGAATGTTCTCCACCGACTTTAGTTCCGGTCCACTGTAACTGTCCGTCTGTAATAGTATACATTTTGTCGTTTGCGTCTGCGGTAGCTGCGTTATTAGTAGCGGTAGTTGTTTGAGCATCTACTCCCTTGGGGGCTTTCTTACAAGCGGTAAAACCAAGGCCCAGGATGAGTAGCAGGCAGGAAAATCTGAATAATAATTTCATGTTTTAGAAATGTTTTGATTAAAAAAATGATGGAAAACTGCCGAATAGCAGTGTTCCGTATAGATACAAAATTAACACTAAATAATGTGATTTTGATACAAAAGCTATTCTATAAGCTTTGAAGGAGGCGTATTGTTCATGGCATTGAGAAAATAAATCATATCGTTGATACTGGCCATGATGGTGATGTTATCAGAAGATTTTGCTTGTTGAACGACTACCTGATAACCGGAAAGAAGAATTTGAGAATTTGGGAAGGTTTCAGAAAGCGTCTTGATGTAAGTCTGAACGGGTGTTTTAGTATAAGTCTCGGTGACCATTGTAAAAATAAAATCCGGATGGTACACTTTACAGGCATCCTTGACGTCCTGGAGTGAAATCTTTGGTCCGAGGTAGATTACCTCGTTTTTTCTTGATTTGATCAGATAGTGAATTAATAAAAGACTCAATTCCTGATTTTCTCCTTCGGGAAGATAAATTACAAATTTTTTGGCATTTTTTCCCTTGGACTGTGTAGGAGGTACTGCGTCAATCGCCGCAATAATCTTCTGTCGGATTAAACAGCTGATAAAATTTTCCTGCACCGGATAGATAGAACCCGTCAGCCACAGCAAGCTTAATTTATCCAGAAAAGGATAAATAATTTCCAGCATGGTTCTTTCGAAACCAATTTTCTGAATATTCGTTGAAATGATACGGTCAAATTTATACTCATCCATCTCAATCATCGACAGCGTCAACGCATCCATCTGGGCGTTGTCTTCCAGATTGACCGATGATAATTCAGCGACCCTGTCGGCGATTTCCTTTTCGCTCATTTTAGCGATTTTGGAAATTTTAATACCATTTTTATTGAGAAACGCGATATTAAGCAACTGTTTGAGGTCTTCATCCTGGTAATAACGAATATTGGTTTTTGTTCTTTGGGGAGTGATAATACCATAGCGAGTCTCCCAAATCCTAATGGTGTGAGCCTTGATTCCGCAGAGATTTTCCAGATCCTTTATCGAATAGATTGCCAAAACGGTGTTTGAGTTTAATGATAAAAAATTTATCAACAGTTAGCCAACAGTATTTAAAGGGAATAGTTTAAAACTATTGGCCGTCATTTAATGACAAATTTTGCCATAAAATTGAGAGATAGCCAGGTTTTTCTCTATTTTTAGTCCTTAAAACAAAAAAGACACCTGATTTTTGGTGGAGGTTATTAAAAAACGAAGCACAACTGCTACGGCCAGATCATTTATCATAAAAATCAGTACTTCACAGGTTATCAGCATCATAGGTTTACGATAAGTGTTGAATTTGTATTAAATTGATAATCAGTTGATTACCTTCATTATTCACGAATATTCTTAAACAACTCCTTTAAAAATAAAACTTATGAGTTTATTCTACCAAAAGATAATCCGCTTCTTCGGAATATTTTTATTTCTGAGCACTTTTGCAACCGCTCTTTCCGCGCAATGTATTTATACAGCCAATTTATTTGATTCCTTCGGAGATGGTTGGAATGGAGCTGAACTCACGGTTATCATTAACGGAGATTCTACCGCTTATACTTTTGATGCTGGTGACGAATTTGCGGCAGAATTTATAGTTGCGAACGGGGATATGGTCTCAATTTCTTATTCCGGCGGAACCTTTGAAACGGAAGTTTCTTACGAAATTACAGATGATACCGGTATGGTGATTTTTTCTGACGGACCCGAGCCGGAGCAAGGAAGTGTCTTCGAATTTGTTGGGAGTTGTGTAACGTGCGGACCTCCCCAAAATATCATCATTGACGAGATTTTTGGAGATGGTATAGAATTTAGTTTTACAGAAATAGACACGGCTGCTTCCTATCTGGTTTATTACGGTCTGACCGATCTGGCCTTTGAAGACCTTGCAACACTCTCTGCCAACAGCAGTAATAGCGTCCTGGTAGAAGAACTGCTGGAAGATACTACTTACCAAATATTCATTTCTACTATTTGTGAAAATGGCGATACCAGCGCTATCGTAGGTCCCATTAATTTCAGGACACTCTTCTTAAACGATGTAGGGGTCACCGGGATTACTGCACCGGTCAGCGATTGTGGACTTGGTATGGAGACAGTTACCTTTAATCTGGCTGGATTTGGTTCTAATCTGCAATCATTGTTTGCTTTTAATTATAGTGTAAATGGTGAGATCGTATCACTTCCGATGTTTGAAGATGGATTTTTTACCGGAGTTATAGGTAGTGACGACACTGTTTCGGTGAGTTTTGATACTCAATTTGATTTCAGCGCACCGGGATTATACGAAATAGCAGTCTGGACTGATCTGGAAGATGATTCCAGACCCTCAAATGATACTGCTTTCTATAGTTTTTTCAGCATTCCTACCATAACGGAAATTCCTTATACTGCCAACTTTACCGATAATGCCGAAGGGTGGGAAGTGAGTGATAGCAGTGAGAATAATTCCTGGGAATTCGGAATACCGGATAATAATATCATCAATGCGGCCAATACCGGCAATAACGCCTGGGTGACCAATCTGGACGGTGATTATAATACCAATGAGTTATCTTATTTTCAATCGGTCTGTTTCGATTTTTCTAATGTAACAGAAACACCAAAGATTTCCCTGAATATAATTTATGATACGGAAACGAATTTTGATGGATGCTGGCTGGAAGGAACCATAGACGGAGGCGCTACCTGGGAAAAAATTGGTGCTATGGGTACTGGGATCAACTGGTACAATGTAGATGATACTTTTACTGATCTGGGGAATGTCTGGGCTGGAAACTCGAATGGCTGGGTTTACGCTGAGCATCCGCTGGATGGTTTCGCTGGGGAAGGGGACTGCCGCTTCCGGTTTGCTTTTTCCAGTGATGGTTCTGTGGTCAATGAAGGAATTGGTATTGATGATGTTCAGATATCCATTCCACTGGATAATGATTTGCAGGCAACAACGACAACTAACGTGGGTGACGCGCTTTGTGGATTACCCGCAGATAGTATTATCGTAACGGTCAACAATGTAGGATTGAATGATCAATCAAATATTACCGTTTCTTACCAGATAAATAACGAGCCGGTAGTAACGGAAGATCTGACAGGTGTTACGATTCCTTCCGGTGAGGCAATTACCTACACTTTTGATACGCCTTTTAATTCCAATATTTTTTCCAGTGAATTCGTGATCAGATCATGGGTAAATAATCCAATAGATCAGAACCTGACAAATGATACTACTGGGTTTGTCTTTACTACTTCTGATCCTACGTCATTGCCTCTGGTTGCTGATTTCAATGACAACGTACTTCCGGACGGCTGGGAAACAGATGGCTTCGTTGGAGAAGATCACAACAATGGTTCTCCGGGAATTTACCGGAACTTATTTATTACTGGAAGTTCTTTCGTTACGACAACTACCAATATTGGTCCCATCAATCCGGGTGACAGTCTTACGTTCGATTATCGGTATACCAACTGGATGGAGGGAACAGTGGGTAAAGAACTGGATGGAGATTTTCTGGAAGTATCCATATCGAATGATTGTGGAGAAACTTACGATGTGGCTTTCGTGGTAGATGAAAACAATCACATTACTTCCGCCGAATTTGCTACACAGACCGTAGACCTTGATGCCTTTGCGGGCGATGTTATCAGAATCCGTTTCCGCGCGGTATACGGCTCGGGTGATTATTGGATAGATCTGGACAATATAAATATCATCGGTTGTCCCGAAGATTTTGATATTGTTGTAAATTTTGACGAACCTACTTCCGGAAGTTCGGACGACGGAAGCCTGGCTGTTTTTCCACAAGCCGGAGCAGCACCTTTTTCTTACCTGTGGAATACCGGAGAAACCACTAATATTTTAACGAATATCGAAAGCGGTGAATATTCTGTTACCGTGACGGATGCCAACGGTTGTGAGCAGGTTTTACCCATCAGTCTCCTCCCGGTCGGAACGCAGGAAATAGAAGAATTACTGGACTATTCTCTGTCCCCTAATCCAACCAATGATATGGCTAATCTGCGGGTAGATTTTGATCGCAACGTAAATGTTTCTGTGCGGATTTTGAGTATGCTGGGACAAACGGTTTACGAACAAAAAGTATCGCAGACCCGTAATTTGAACGAGCAGATAAATACAAAAGACTGGAGTCAGGGGATTTATCTGGTGCAGATTTGGGTAGACGGAAAGGGGTATACCCGAAAATTGGTGAGACAATAAAGTCTTGCTTTGAATAAAAAAATCAGAAGTGGTTATCGTTCTAAAAAATGGTAGCCACTTTTTTTGATAACGGAATATAATAGTTGAAATTCACCGAACGATGATTGATAAGAATGAGAGAGATGAAGTTTATTATAAAAACCAGGCAAACCTATTTCAACAAAAAAAATTGGATATCCATTACTGAACATCCAATCCTGCCTGAAGCGCTGCTTCGGAAATTATAAACGTTGGAAAACAGACTCAATCTTCTCTGTTTTCTTTCAGGTCCTATTTTCTTTTTACTTTTATTTTCTTACCGGCTTTCAGTTCGTAAGGATCACTGATGTTATTTAAAACAAGAATATCACTCATCGAAACTCCGTTAAATTTTTCTGCGATTTCGTACAGGGTTTCGTGTTTACCAATCAAATAGTATAAATATTCATTATCCCGTAATACAGATTTTGAAGGGAGATACCTAAGCTGTGGCAAGGCCACTTTTTCTTTTTTAATTGCGCGTTTAGCTGGTTTTTTTGCGCTTATAAAAGTGTCTGATTGTTTAGAATTTACCGCTCCGATGCTGATAGTTGGTAACGGCGAAAGTTTATTAAATTTAGCATTTTTAGCGAGCATGGGTGTATACACTTTCAGTTCTTTTCCGGGCGTCAGATTATAACCAGCCTGCTTGTTCCAGGTTTTCAAATCCGCCGTGGTCACGCCGTAATAAGCGGCAATGCTCTCATACGTTTCACCCGCAAAAACGGTGTGAACAGAAGTATTTTTATTCAAACTATAGTCAATCATCACGGGTGCCGGAATCGGTTTAACATTGATTCGCTTTACTTCTGAATCAGGACGGCCAAGGTGACTTAATAAGTTACCCATATACTGATGAGGCAGTACCAGATTACTTCCCTGACGGCTACCAGGAATATATTTCTTTTTATAAGAAGGATTGAGCTGTTCGATTAAGTGCATCGGAACACCCGTCCATCGCTCAATTTCGCGAAAGCTGATCTTTCTGTAAATTTTAATCAACTCGGTCATCTGCAAATCAATATCCGGATAAACGGGTACAAGATTGTGTTCCGGATAATAATTTACGACGTACGTAGCGGCAATAAAAGCAGGAACATAATTCTGCGTTTCTTTTGGTAAATACCGTTTGATACGCCAGAAGTTTTTACTTCGTCCGCGCTTGATTGCACGATTCACCCGTCCCGGACCACCGTTGTAAGCGGCCAGTGCCAACTCCCAGTTATTGTATCGCATAAACTGTTTTTTCAGATATTTGGCGGCGGCCAAAGTGGATTTATGCGGGTCTCGGCGTTCATCGACCGTACTGTTGATTTTGAGACCGTTTTCTTTTCCGGTGGGCGGCATAAACTGCCAGAGTCCGACCGCTCCGCTTCGGGAAATAGCTTTTGGATTTAAAGCAGATTCCACGATGGAAAGGTATTTCAGATCAACGGGTAAATTATTTTCGGAAAGATATTTTTCAAACATCGGAAAGTAAATACTGATCCGTCCGAGCATGGCCTCGGTATGTTGTCTTTTTTTGACCGTATAAGTGTTAATATAACTTTTTACAGCGGGTGTAAATCTTGGTGGAGCGACGGAACTGGTCAGCCGGCTCAACCGATCACGAATTTCACCATCGGTAAAAGTAGGAATGATCGAAGTGTAAGTATAAGCAGTAGAAACGGTGGTCTGGCCTTTTAAAAAGCTATAGTTTAAGGTAAGTAAAATCACCAAAAACAGACTGTAGGAGTAATGTCTCATAATTAAATAGAAATATTTGAAGTCATTGACCCAAATGCTGGAACAAAGAACTGACTACAATAATACAGTTATGATTCTAAAAAAAGAAAGTAAAAGGGATCAATGAATTCGCAGACCACTTTATTTAACATTTTATTAGATATTAATGAAGTTTTGAACAACTTCTGTACCGTATTCTACGGAGAAAAGAGGCACATGTTGGGATTATCGGGGAAATTGTGTGAAAAGGTGGTAAAAGCAGTAGATAAGGTTACTAAAATGGTTTAATCCTTTAAACCTCTTGACTTTATAATAGCTTCCTGCCAGTCTTCTTTTACGCCGATGGCCGGTAAAACCAAATAATAGCCATCGTGGTTAGGCGGAATAATTTCTTTACGATAAGAAGGATTGAGCTGCACAATGGTACTTTTCTTCAATCCGGTTAGTTTTGCAATTTTAGTAAAAGAAAAGCGAGTGCGTATTTTTTGTACCTGCGTCATCTGTAACGTATAATCGGGGTAGCGGGGACGAAGATTATAAAATTGATAATTCTTCATCGCATAATTAACCGCAACAAACCGGTCGAGGTAGTGCCGTGTTTCCTTTGGTAAAGAAGAGCGGATGTCCCAGAAAGAAGCTCCATTGGTATTCCGTAGTGCTCTGTCTACCCGGCCAGGTCCGCAGTTATAAGCGGCGATGGCCAGCCCCCAATCCTGATAGCGGGCATACAATTCCTGCAAATATTGCAACGCAGCGTCGGTGGAACGATAGATATCTTTACGTTCGTCCACATAATCATCGATAATCAATCCCATCTTGCGGGCGGTAGGAGCCATAAATTGCCAGAGACCCGTCGCCCCACGGGGAGAAACAGCATTGGGATTTAGATGAGATTCAATGACCGAAAGGTATTTCAGTTCGTTTGGCAGGTTGTGAGCATTCAGATATTCTTCAAAAATCGGGAAATAGATCGTAGCGTTACCAATAATACGCTGGGTATTGGATTTACCCCGAACCAGATAACTACTAATATACTTTTTAACGTTTTTATTGATACGTACCTCAAATATATCATGGATACCAGGAGTCAGATTTTCCTTGATCTCTTTTTTCGATTTGAAAGAGTAACTATCTTTCGCCAGGGTCAATTGGGTAAAACAAAGACTAACAGAAAACAGCAGAGAAACTTTTAAAACATTTTTGTAATTCATCGGAATAAAGTTTTCATCACAAAAGAATCAGCAATAAGCTAACAATTTTAGGACCACTATTGAAATTACGCACTCACGGTTTATTATAGTCAATGTTCTTACTAAGAATGTAAATAGCCAGGCAATATACGAAATTCGCGTTGAGCGCTTGCCAAATTTTAGTGATTGTGCGAAATTCAGAATAAAATTTACCAATTGTAGCTAATTAATGGAAGTTTAGACAAGCTCTACACTAAAAACAACCGACTAATGGATATAACGAATAAAATTACTGAAAATAACCCAAGCCTGAAAGCTTTTGCTTACCGACTGACCCAAAATCACGAAGACGCAAATGACCTGGTTCAGGAAACTATTTTTCTGGCTTTGAAAAACAAGGATAAATTCCGGGGTGGGACCAATTTTAACGCGTGGATCAAAACGATTATGCGCAATACTTTTATTAATAATTATCGTCGTAAAAAGCGATTTATGAAATATATCGGTACGAAAATCACGTCCATCTTTGCGGAAAAACCACAGGCATCCAATGCCGGTGAATCTGCGGTTATGTTGCAGGAAATTCACGAGATTATCGAAAAACTGGACAAGAAATTCAGTATTCCGTTTTTAATGTACTATAAAGGTTATGCTTACGAAGAAATTTCGCAAAAGCTGGATACGCCACTCGGTACGATCAAGAGCCGGATATTTTTTGCCCGTAAGGAAATGAAAGAACTGATTCGTGAAAGGTACGCCAACGAGGAAGGAAAGATTATGTACGGGGAGCTGTAGGGAAAACAGAAATGCAAATGATGGCTTCTAAAGTATTTGTTGTAACTGTGGTGACTTGATGCACAACACTATTTTTATAGTTGTGCAATGTTTTGTTAAATTGATAAGGTCCTATTTTTCAAGTAGAATTTTAAATTTTTCTTCAAATTCTTGCGAAGTCAGTTTTTCTATTGGGGGGAATACTAATTTTTTTAGAATATTAAAATCTCTGTCATTTGTGATAATAAAGTCTGCGTTCCCTGCAACTGCACAATCTATGAATTTATTGTCGTCTGGATCTTTCAGTAGATTCCATTTGAAATGTGGAGTTACCTGTATAACATTGGGAAGTAAAAGCAAAAAATCCAGTGTTGAGTTGGTCTGATCAATTCCGTATCTGGATGTAATTATTTCTTGATATTCATTTAATATTTCTGTTGTTACACAAAGTTCATATTTGCCAGATAAAAGGCACTTAAATATCCAATGTAATCTGAAATTTGGAGCAAGGGAAACTAAAAAAACATTTGTATCTATAACAAATCTAGCTTTTCTCATCTAACCATTTTTCTAGATCGTCATTTGTGATATTATTGTCTTTTATTGATTTGTCAACATTGTTAATAAGTTTATTTGCAAAAAAATTGGCTAATATTTTCCTTATCTCTAATAAATCCTCATTTGAAGGATTAAATGAATATACTTTTAGCAATTCTAATTGTAACTCACTTAATTTAGACGAACTTGATTCAAGCATATTTTATGTTTTTTCTCTACAAAAGTCTTTTATCAAAGTTATATTTATTTTCTGATACTATCAAATTCAAAAAAAGTAAAATTTTTACATCTTCATTTACACCTCCCATCCCCACTTCTCCCAATCTTCCTCAAAGTCAATATCACTCAGCTCTGGCAGCAAAAAACAGGTTTTACCCATTCCCTTTATTCGATCCCGGGTAATCTGCCCCACCGTTTCTGTACTCCATGGCATCGCTTCAAAAAGTTCGGGTGTATATTGTTTCATACCCAATAAATAATAGCCACCATCCATCGCCGGACCCAGCACAAAATCGTGTTGCTCCAGCGCTGAAAATCCGGTTTCTACAATCTCCGTCGTCAGACTCGCACAATCGCTACCAATAATCAAAACCTGGTCGTGGTTTTCAAATGCCGTCGAAAAAGCCGCCTTCATGCGATCCCCAAGATCTCCGTTCGCCTGAACTTCCTTTCGGAAATCTGCTGCGGACCAGTCATCCTGATGATTGATTTCATTACTATAAAAAAGAAAACGCGAAGCTTCCACGGGGAGTGTTAATTTACGCGTATGTTCCAGCAATGATTTATAAATCGCCAAAGCCCGGTCGTCACCAACCGTCTTTGCCAGCCTCGTCTTTACCTTCCCCTTCTCAGGATTTTTAATAAACAGAATTAATGCTTTGATAGGATTTTTATTTTGATTCTAAATTTGCTTCTTGTTAGGGTGTTCAATCTACTCTATGGGCTTTGAAAATTTCTTCTTACAGTTTTTGCATAAAATTTGAAATTTTACATCATTAATTTTTCGGTTAATGAAAGAAACTGTTCCCGCTTGATGAATTTTCCGACCTTGAGCTTTTTTCCATTCGGTATATTAATAAAATATCTTAAAACGAATACTGTGTGAGCTAAACTACAATTGAATCAAAAGTAAATAACTGATAATCAATAACTTAAAATTTAAAGGCAATATTCAAAAGCGAGTTTATTCGGTTTGATATTTTATTAGATGAATGAACGATCTCGAAGAGTCGAGCATGACAATGCGAGAAGTGAATGAACCGCTAAGCGGGTGGGCAAGCAGATTCGAAAAATGCGACAGGCGGCAGATTT
>CAKZUV010000263.1 GCA_937921555.1 uncultured Saprospiraceae bacterium | reverse complement strand
CAGCAATCAACCGGACCGGGATGTCTTCGGTGGCAAAATATTCAACGGAAAAATTCTCAGTATCAAAGACGGTTCCATCCGGTAATAACCATTGAAAAGTCGAAGCATTAACGGACTGATTGATCGTACGCAACGTATCATTCTCCCAGATCAACTCAAAATCTGCCACTGGTAAAACAGCCGGATCGGTCTCCACCAAAATAACAGGACCACTGCTGCGATTGATAAACGTTCCGCTGGGCGTCACTTCCCGCTTGACCGCCCGGACCGTGTATTCAAATTCGGTACTGCCCGAAACGCAGGAATCCACCAGCGAGGTTTCTGTCACCGGAACCTGATTCAGGAGGGTAAAAAAATCTGCTTCTACTGGTTTCCGGTACACCTGATAACCCAGCAGATCGTCCGTCACCGGAGACCAGGCCAAGTGTATGTGCGCACCTTGTTGTACAGCCGTCAGATCCTGGGGTGCTTTTACAATAAATGATTTCAACGTCGGATCACCCAGCAGATTGATCGTTACAGATTTTGGAAAATATCCCGCGTAATAAAGTCCAGTATTGTTCTGCGTCATCCGGGTACAAAATCCCAAATCCATCCCCATGCCCATCGGATGAAAATACCAGTTGGGTGCTCCAACCCAGGCCGTACTGAGCACTTTTCCGGATCCTAAAATAACCCGCAAATAATTATTCTCAAAATCATAATCTCCGTAATAAGATCCGAAATAAGCGGTAAAAACGGCCCCAAAAATATTACTGTTGGCGTAGGTATTGATATTTCCCAAACCATTTGAGCTGGTCATACTCCCACTCGAACCACCATAGGACCATAAAAATGATTCACCGAAATTTTCTAAAAAGTCTTCGTAAATAATACTGTCATTAGAAACAAGCGGCACAAAATTCCGGATTGCATTCTGCCCCAGTCCTTCCAGCCAGGGATTACGATTTTTAAAAACTGCTCTGCGACGAACAGGTTCTTCTCCCGTACGAAAAGCAATATTCTTTTCTAAATAACGGTTTAACAGCTCGTATTCGTTCAGATCAAAAACGGGTAATTCCGAAAAGTCCAGTCGCCCTACGGCCAGTTCTGTTTCGCCGGGAATAAAATCCTGATCAAATTTTCTATCTCCCGGAACATTGTGTAACCTGGGATAAGCGCTTGTCGTGTTGGAAACTATTTCATCCGTCCAGATACCATCAATATCCCCGTAATATACGTCTGCCGGCCAGGCGCCCCGATGATCGCTGTGTCCATCCGGATTGATATTGCCAGAATGAGGCACTGGAATATTTCCCATCAGAATGATGGTATTCAAGTCACTGAAATTTTCGTAGGCTGTCAGAATGATGGACTTTACTTCGGGAACGGTAGCGCCAGCGGCAATCAATCCGACATGTGGATTCCAACCTTCTGATTTTAAAATATCCAAATAATTGTTAAGATTTGATTGGATACCCGGCTGAGCGGCGGCTTCCAGCAGAATCAGGACGTCTCCCTGAGTTTGTACCGGTTCGTAATCCACGCCACTGAAAAGATATCCGTAACCGAGACTGTCCCCGGTTTCTTTCAGAATCCGATATTCGTACAATACTCCTTTTTCAACATCATGGTCTACGTAAATTGTATTTTCATCGTTTGTCGTCAGGATGCTGTTTCCCCAGTTGTCGTCCGTAGATCGTTTTTTATATAAATGGTAAATATTATCGCCCGGATCATCTGTCCACTGTACCGTCAGATTTTCCAGAAAAGGATCAGCAATCGCGGTCATCTTGACCGTCCGCAGGGTATCATAAATATTTTGGGAAAGTAAAGACGTGCTGTTCCAAAAAATAAGATAGAGGATTAGAGAAGCTATTTTAACCAAATAACGATTCATGGGATAGTGGATTTTTTTGATAACCAGGAAGATACTCATTATCAGGTTAAGAGCATGTTTAAATTGGAACTTAAACCTCCGTGCGATTATCGCTCCTCCACTTTCATCACCTGAATGGCAAGTAAAGAGATCAGACAATATGCCAGAAAATAATAGAATCCGGCGTGAATTTCTGCGTGAAAACCATCGTTGGATTTAGTGGCTAAAAATGCCAGAAAAACACCAACGACAAACACGTCCGCCATAGACCACTTTCCGATGATCCGTACAAAATCAAAGAGTTTTTTACGACTGCTCAGATCTTTCAAAAACAGCACAACCAATAAAATAACGGCTTTCAGAACCGGGACAATGACACTAAAAAGCAGAATAAGAATGGCAACCAGCTGGTTATTATTGGTGTATAATGTTTCGATGGTTTTGAGGATACTCTGGGTACTTTCGTAGAGCGTTATCTCTCCGACTAACGGCAGGCGTGGAATGATTGAAATACTCATTATTGGCTGAAACAAACCGGGATACAGACAGGCCAGTGAGATCAGAATCAAGACAAAAGCAATCCAGTTGCGCGTATTCATTATTGGTGATTTTTTTATAAAAACTACGAAGATAAGGAATTTTGTACTTTTGTATGTAATGGAATTTTTTCAAAAAACTTTCGGGGAGATTAACTATACAAAAGCACCGCTGAAGCACGGGGTCTACGAATCCTGTCATTTTCTCAATTGTGATTTTTCCGGTACCAGCTTATCGGGTATCCGGTTTGTCGATTGTGAATTTACGGAATCCAATCTCAGTAATCTGAATCTGAATCTGGATCAAACCGGTTTTCAGGATACCGTTTTTAAACATTGTAAAATGCTCGGATTAAGATTTGATCATTGTAATAAATTTGGAATTTCTTTTTCGTTTGAAAAATGTACCCTCGATCACAGTTCTTTTTACCAGTGTAAAATTCCCGGTACTCATTTCCGTAATTCGCAACTGCAGGAGGTAGATTTTACGGAAGCCGATTTAACGGGGGCAGTTTTTGAAAATACAGATCTGATCCGGGCCATCTTCGAAAATACCCTGCTTGAGCGTGCCGACTTCACCACTGCTTCCGGATATGCGTTTGATCCCGAAAAAAACCGCATCCTGAAAGCCCAATTTTCGATGCCCGCTGTCATCAGATTACTGGAAAAATACGGTATTGACATTAAACCCTGACGCCTGTATTTTTTATGCTGCCGGGACTTCCGTCAAAATCCTTTACCTTTGCGATTTAATCATCCTCGACTACTATGACTTTCGCAAAACTGGGACTTCCCGCCACCCTCGCAGCCGCCCTCACCGATCACGGTTACAAGCAACCCTACCCGATTCAGGAACAAGCCATTCCGGCCATTCTCAAAAAGAAAGATATACTGGGGATTGCCAAAACGGGTTCGGGAAAAACTGCCAGTTTTGTATTACCCATTCTGACCAACTTACAAAAATATCCGCCCGCCAGGAATCGTCAACCTTCTGTGCTGGTAATTGTGCCGACCAGGGAACTCGCCATTCAGGTCGGAGAAGTATTCCAGTTATTCAGCAAGGCGCAATCCAGACATCTCAAAGTCGTGACGGTTTACGGAGGTGTTTCGATCAATCCACAAATGATCGGAATGAATGGTGTTGAAATTCTGGTCGCTACTCCGGGACGACTCCTCGACCTGACAGATTCAAAAGCGGTACAACTATCCGCCGTCAAAACGCTGGTACTCGACGAAGCAGACAAGTTGCTCAATCTGGGATTTAAAGAAGAGATGAACCGTATTTTGTCCATGCTTCCGGATCAGCGCCAAAACTTATTGTTCTCCGCGACGCTTAGTCCGGACCTGGACGGTCTGCGGGCAATATTGATGAAAAATCCCGTTACCATCAACCTGACCACCGAAGAAAAAATTGACATTCAGCTCATCGAACAATCCAGTTATCTGGTCCCCAACGAAAAGAAAGGTCCATTACTGCGATACCTCGTCAAAAGCAACGCTCATTCCAAAATACTGGTCTTCGCTTCTTCGGGTTACAAAGCGGATAACGTCGCCGACAAACTCCGTAAAAACGGGGTTCGTGCCGCTGCCATTCACGGAAAAAAAAGTCAGTCTGCCCGGAAAAAAGCCCTGCAAGAATTTAAGGACGGAAATCTTCCGGTGCTGGTTGCTACGGATTTGTTGTCACGGGGAATCGACATTGAAGCACTACCCTGCGTCATCAATTACGAACTGCCCCGCTCTCCCAAAGATTTTGTCCACCGGGTCGGACGTACCGGACGGGCTGAAAATGCGGGGGTCGCCATATCTTTTGTCAGCCCGGAAGAACTCACTCATTTTAAGATGATTTTGAAAAAAAATAAACTGTGGATGGAACTAATTGATAGCAATATGCTGGATTTACACGGATTTTAAAATGGCGCTGACAAACCGTACTGACCGGACCAGGATAGTCCCTTCCGAAACATTTTTTTGTTATTCGGTGTTCAGTAATGGTAAAACAATAACTTCCCGATTTATGGCTGGCCCTTTTGATCCAATATTTCGTTAAAAAGCCTCGCCGATGCTATGGCATCGTCTACGTTTTTTGCCTCATCTTGAACCAAAAT
>CAKZUV010000262.1 GCA_937921555.1 uncultured Saprospiraceae bacterium | reverse complement strand
CATCAGTACCAGAGATCGTTAACGATGGTGTACCAGGATTGGTAACCTCCGTGGTCATAGAAATAAACTCACACATATTCAGGTCAGTAATGGTGACATCGTAGATGCCCGCTGCTACACCACTCAAATTAGGGTCGGAGGTTCCATTGCTCCAGGCGTAAGTGTAAGTTCCTACTCCGGAGCCACCGGAAACCACCAAACTAACCGATCCATCCGCCGCTCCACAGTTTGCCTGTGTCGGTGTCAGGGTTCCCGTCAATGGCTGTGGCTCCGGAACCGTAACATTCAATTCAGGTAGAATACAGCCGGAAGCATCGCTTACCGTAACGGTATAAGTTCCTTGTGGCAACATATCTCTGACACCAGTGGTTTCCGCAGGATCATCTGACCATGCGAATGTATATGGATCCGTTCCGCCCTCTACCACCAGATTAATTCCACCAGAACTTTCTCCGTTACAAACAACCGGAGTTGTATTCGGAGTCACTTCCAGCGCACCCGGTTCACTCACACTATAGTTGTCAGAAACCGCAATACACATATTCGCATCCGTGACCGTAACGGTATAGCTACCGGGACCGACCGCCGTTAAATCCTGATCGGTTGTCATGTTATCACTCCACTGATAGGTGTATGGACCTACACCACCCGCTACGCTGATGGAGACGCTACCGTTCGTTTCGCCACAAGTAGCAGGCTCAATATTCACCGCAGCATCATCGATAACTAAAGCAGTCGCCGGTTGGGAAATCATGAAGGTTTCAATTACTTCACACATATTATCATCAGTAATTGTGACGGTATGAGGTCCAGCCGCCAGAAGCTCGGCGGTTTCAGTTACCTGCGCGTCGCTCCAGACAAAATTAAATGGTCCATCTCCTCCGGTTATATTAATATCAATCTGACCTTCTGCCTCTCCAAAACAATTAACATTTGTAATAATTGGATCATAAACAATAGGCTCGGCAGTCTCCACCATAAATGGAATGGACTGCTCACAATTATTTCCATCTATTACCATGACGGTGTGAGGTCCTTCTGCCAAATTGTTAAAAGTATTACCAGGCTGCGTCGGATTTCCATCAATTGAAAATGAGTAAGTTCCATTTCCACCCGTAGCTTCAAAAGCAGCAAATGCGTCCGCAACGCCGGCACAAACGGTCAGATCGCTGGATCCGTTCGTCAGTGTTAATTCTAAAAGGGGTGTCTCAATTACAGTAACTTCCACTGGCATAGGCGCGACACAGTTGTTCATATCCGTTACGGTAATGAAAAAAGTACCAGAAGCCAAGCCGTCAAATGTTGGATTTGCCTGAGGCCCTGCTCCGATATCATACATAAATCCACCACTTCCTCCGCCGGCATTAATGGTAACGGACCCGTCTGTTGCTCCAAAGCAGTTGATTAAATCACTAGCAGGGTCGAAACTTGCCGTCAGCGGATCCGCTTCTATAATTTGAGCAGGAATTGCACCGGCAGAGGTACAGTTATTCTCATCCTCAATATCAATTGTATAATTGCCCGCTGGCAAATTGTTAAATTCATTCGTTGTTTGTGAAATATTCCCAGGATTTAGGGTGTAGGTCAGGGTTCCGCTTCCTCCGGCTCCATCGACAATGATCGAACCAATCGTCTCCCCGTTACAAATGGAAGTCACACTGGCTGCGTTAATTGTTCCGGTTACAGGAGGAGCAGCAGCAATAGATACTGGCACGGCCATCGAAGTACATTCATTCTCATCCCTTACGATGAAGGAATAGTTTCCTTCTCCTAATCCCATGAATTCGTTACTATCCTGAAAGTTGACACCATCAAGACTATAAGACAATGCTCCAATACCTCCGGAAGCCGTAATCATCACTGAACCATCTGTAGCTCCATCACAAATCAGCAAGTTGCTATTCCCATTCACATCTATTTCCGCATCAATAATAGCTCCTTCGGTTACTGTGAAATTAATGGGAGCCGCAGCACAATCATTTCCATCTCTGACCATTATGGTATGAGGACCAGGAGCCAGGTTATTGAAAACATTATCCGTCTGATCGGTTCCATCAATATTAAAGGTAAAATCATTATCGCCACCAGAAGCGGTGATGGTCACAGAACCATCACTGGCTCCATTACAAACCTCAAGATCGCTGACCGTTATCATGGCATCAACGGGAGCCGCAGCTGCAATGGTAAAGTCTACTGTTTCTGTACAACCATTGCCATCCGTTACAATTACCTGATAAGTATTGGCGGGAAGACCCTCAAAAAATGGACTGTCTTGTGTATCTGATCCCAGCGTAAAACGGTAGTTACCATCTCCTCCACCAGCAGTGATGGTCACAGATCCATCCGTGTCTCCATCACAAATACTAAGTTGAGAATCCATACCATTTACATCTGCGGTAATCGCCGGAGCCGGAACAACCGTAAAATCAAATGTATTCGAACACATATTATCATCCGTAACGGTCACCGTATAGGATCCATCACTCAAATCATTAAATACACCATCATTATTGGAAGGCTGGCCAGGGATGCTGTAAGTAAGATTACTACCTCCTCCAGTTGCATTAATGATAGCAGAACCATCGCTGAAGCCAGTACACACTGTTAAATTACTGTTGTCATCGTCAATATTAATCATAATCGGTGCCAGCTCATCTACCGTAAAGTCTATTTCACTGGTACAATTGTTTCCATCGGTTACGGTTACTGTATATGAGCCACCTGCAAGATCTGTAAACTCATTACTGGTTTGGGTATCTGAATCCAGGGTAAACATAAAAGTATTATTACCACCGCTTGCATTGATAATTACGGAACCGTTTTCAGCTGCATCACAGACTGTAAGCAAACTATTATTTGTATCAATATTTAATGCTATTTCTGGTAATTCATTTACCTGGAATGGTACTTCAATTGAACAATTGTTTCCATCGATTACCGTCACCGTATAATTTCCATTACTTAAATCTTCAAATACGTTTGATGTTTGTACCGTACCACCGTCAAGCTGGAAACTAAGATCTCCGGCTCCTCCGGAAGCATCAATCGTCACTGATCCATTCATCATGCCATTACAAACCTCTAATTCACTGTTTGCATCTACCACGGCACCGGATATTGGATTAGCCGCAGCTATAGTGATATTCACGAAATCTTCACAACCATTGAAATCGGTTACGTTTACGGTATAGTTACCAGGAGCAAGATCGGTAAATTCGTTACTGTCCTGATTGGTAGCAACATCACCATTCAGATTGAATGTGAAAGGTAGCGTACCGCCATTGGTTGTCACGGTCACTGCGCCATTTTCACTATTAGAACAAGTTTCCGCAGTAAGTTGATCTTCCATTATTGTTACTGGATCCGGGGCACCGATCGTAATTGGAAAAGGTTGAGTTAAGCAACCATTACCATCTTCGACAATCACCGTTACCATACCCGGAGGTAAGTCACTTGCTTCCCCATTACCGTCATTCGTACCTGCACTCCAGGTGTAAGAATAGTCGCCAGAACCACCACCGGCAGTTATCGAAGCAGTACCACCGGTCGTACCATCACAGCTAGCTGCCGTTTGTCCATCCAGGTCAATAGTAATCGCAGTTGGTTCCGGAATTACCGTTGTGAAGATTTCAGAACATCCATTAGCGTCCGTAACAGTGACAGAATATCCGCCTCCGTCCTGAGCAATAATCCGGTCATCTTCCGTAGCGTTATCATCTGACCATGAAAAAGTATATGATCCAGCACCACCGCCTGGTACAACCACCGCCTGTCCATCACCCTCGCCAGCACAGGAAACATCCGTTGGAGTAATTACCGCCGTAATGGCCATTTGTCCCGTTACAGAAACGGGGAAAGACTGAGCACAGCTACCGTTTGAATTTGTAACAACCACGGTATAATCCCCCGGTGCAACACTGTTAAATACATTGTCAGTTTGAGCACCATTTCCAATATCATAGGAATAAGTTCCGGAGCCGCCCATCGCATCTACAGTAATAGTACCATCTTCTTCGCCAGCACAGCTTTCGCCAGCCGGAGTCACCATTGCCGAAATCACTACGGGTTCTGCGATGGTAACCGTCTGAGTCTGCGGACAATTATTCTCATCTTCAACGGTCACTGTATGGGTACCGGGACCGAGATTTACCGCAGGGTTTACGGTTTCGCCATTATCCCATAAAAATGTATAATCGGTTCCGGTACCACCAGATACGGATACCTCGGCAGAACCATCGGTCTCACCCGCACAGGAAGTGGGAGAAGACGCCGTTTCCATTACTATAATCGGGTCCGGCGCGGTGATGGTGACCGGAAAAAATCCGGTACAACCCGCTCCGTCTTCTACATTTAAAGTATAAGAACCCGGAGCCAGTCCGGTAGCCGTTCCGGTATTGGAGGTTGTTCCTACCCAACTATAAGTGACCATCCCGGTAGCACCACCAACATCGACCGTTATCTGGCCGTCGGTCGCATCTACACAAGAAACCACCAAGCGGGTTAGAGCAGGATCAGGGTTTTGGGTGAGCACCAGGGATCCACCACCATCGACCTCGGTAGTAAGTGACATCGAACACATATTTGCGTCGGTTACAGTCACACTGTAAGTTCCGCCGGGGAGATTATCAAGTCCCGGAGTCGTTTCACCGTCCGCCCAAGAGTACATATAAGGTTCGGTTCCTCCGTTTGGTGTAACGGTGGCCGTTCCATCGCTACTACCGCCACAACTTACCGGTGTGTTAGCAATCGTAGGCATAAATTCTGTTGGAGTATTGACAAACACGGGGATTTCGTTACTACATCCGGCACCATCTGTTACGGTAAGATTATAATTGCCCGTAGGCAGACCGGAAATAACATTGCCTGTCACTGTTCCGCTCCCCAGATCGTAACTAATCGGGTCGGTGGCTCCTGTCACAGTAACCGTAACGCTACCGTTTGATTCTCCAAAACATTGGACATTCGTCACTGCCGGAGGATCGACGGTGAAAGAACTACCAGCGGCAATAGTAATAGTTTGTATAGTAGAACAACCACTTCCATCTGCGATCGTCACCTCGTAATCACCAGCCGCCAGATCATTTCTGGTGGCATCCATATTGCCATCAGGCCAGGTAAAAGTAAAGGTACCGGGGCCATTTCCTGTCAGGGTAACCGAGCCATTGTTTGCTCCGACACAAGTTTCAGGCGAGTTATTAGATTCAGTAGCTGAGACTGCGCCTCCAGCGGCCTGAAGTTCGTTGATAAAAAAGTTGGTACAACCATTTCCGTCAGTCACCGTAACTTCATAAATTCCAGCAGACATACCGGTACGGAAATCATCTCCAACGCCTGGCACAGACCAGGAATACATATATGGTTCTGTACCTCCGGTAACGGTAGTTCCTACCGAACCATCACTGGCATTATCACAGGAAGGATTAGCAAAAGTGAAAGCAGTTATATCCAGGAAGAGCGGCTCATCTATAAACACATCTACTACTCTTTGACAACCAGTATTGGTATCCGTAATCGTCACACTGGAAGTACCTGGTGGTAATTCACTATTGGTAGGACCTGTTACTGAACTTCCCGGCCAGGCATAACTATACGGTCCAAAACCGTTAGCCGGTATGAAGAGCGTAGCCTGTCCGTTAGGCGTATAATCTAACTGACTGGAATTACAGGAGGTCGGTTGGGTAATGATTGTTGGTTCATCTACTCTGTTTTCTACTACTGTTAAGACGTACGGCGTATCACAAATGGGTCCGGGTGAAATTACATCGTAGACTCCAGCTATATACGTTACTCCTGGCGTACCCCACCAGGTATAAGAATTCTGTCCGGGGCCAGGCGTACAATATGCACCTTGATGATTTTGCGTAGGAATAGGGTCTGCTGTTATTTGTATTGGTGGTGAATCACTGGTAGCACCGCTAGAAATATTATTTGCTGTAACGAAGACACCCCAGCTTGTTTCTCCCCATTCTACGGTAATTTGTCCACATGCGTCTGGTTCTGTTATTATAACATCGGGTGGAAAATTCCACGTATAAAAATCTGCATTCTCTACCGGTGGAATAAAAAATGTAACCTCAGCACCGGGACAAGGAGACGTATTCGTTGCAATGGGCATATTAGGCGTACCGGGAGCCTGAGTAGGAGCAGATTGAACCGTACCCTCCGTCAACGTCATGACAAGATCACAAACAGAACCACCGCATCCATCAATCATGATATAATATTCCTGGTTTGGGACAACTGTCCCACCAAGGGTCGAATTCGTAGTACAGTCACACTGAACAGCACCAATGTTAGGAGAATTAGGATCACAAGCTTCGTACAATCCGGCTTGAAAACCGGTGTTTATTCCTACCGTTGTACAGTTCGAAGCACTAACATTGATACTAATTGGACTGGAAGTAGGAATAATACGATACCAGGTTGTATTGTGAAACGATCCCATTGCACAACCTGGAATATTTCCCGAATTGTTTATTCCCTCAATCATTGAGGTGTTAAGCGGAAAATCAACAATCAGAGAGGATTCACAAGTTGGTGATCCTGGATTACACTGAGCGTGTACAAATTGCTGCCCTGAGCATAGCAGGAGAATCGTAAAAATGGTTGATTTGAACAGAAAAGCAGGACAGAAGCGTCCGTTGTAGATGTTTTGCATATTGTAAGATTCCTAAAAGTTTAAAAAACGAGCAGGAAAATAAAGTATACAAAACCACGTAATACGGTACAAAGATGATTTGTGCCGTATGGGGAGTATGCTAATTTGATAAGATTAGCAAAATAAAGTCTTGATTAATTGTATTATCTCCTCTCGTGTTTGTGACGGCAAGATACTATTTATTTTGAATAAATGCATATTACACCCGGATTATTAGGGCAAATACCGCTTTTCTAGTAGAAAATTGACAGGTTTTAGTCCCAACGCGACATACTGATCATGGATCGGGGATAGTCTGCACCGATTTTGACCTGAGAAGAGCGCTGTTCTTCGGTCGAAAGCTGGTCTGGCCGGTGTACCTTTTGTTCGGGAACAGATTCCAGCTCCGGAAGCCAGGCTTTTACATAAGTTCCTTTGGGGTCGTACCGGCGTGCCTGTGAGAGGATATTAAAGTAACGATTTTCGCGGGGGTCATTTCCGACACCGGCCACGTAGTTCCAGTTGCACCAATTGCTGGTTACATCATAATCAATGAGTACCGACTCAAAATAAGAAGCTCCCAACTGCCAGTTTACGTGCAAGTCCTTGACGAGGAAGCTGGCAACGTTCTGCCGTCCCCGGTTGGACATAAAACCACTCAGGGCTAGTTCTCTCATATTTGCATCTATAAAAGGAACGCCCGTCCGTCCTTCGATCCACAATTGCAGGAGGTTGCGGTTATCCTGCCAGGCCGGATCAATTTCTTGTTTGATTCCTCCTTTCAGGAAAATTTGGTTTTCGTGTTTTTTGCCCATGAGGCGAAAGAAATCCCGCCAGAGTAATTCAAAAAACAACCAGTACGTAGAATCGTTACTTCCCCGTTCTGCCTCGTATTTTTTCAGTTCGTAATAAATAGTTTTGGGAGAAATACATCCCTGCGCCAACCAGGGGGAAAGTTTGGAAGAATAATCTCCACCCAATAATTGATTGCGGGTTTCTTTGTAGTTTTTGATGAGATCGGTATCCCACAGATAATATCTCAATCGCTCCAGTGCACTGGTCTCTCCACCCTTTGGAGAAAAAGCCTGCGGAGGAGTTTCAAAATTTTCGATACCAAAATCTTCGAGTGTGGGAATACTGGTTTTCGCGATATCGGCGGTCACCGGGCCGAAGGTTGTTGGATAAGCCAGTGGTTCGCGAACGGGGACGAAGCGCTCCACTTCTTTTCTGAAATTGCTGAATATCTCCGGACAGTGGGTGATCGGGAAGGGCAAATCCTGGGTATAGTATAACATTTTGCCACGACTGTAAATGATTTCCTGGCCGACCGACCAGAGGTTCCGCTCCAGGGCATCCTGCACTTCCACCTCTTCGCGGGTTCGTTCCCGGTTACAAAAAACCCAGCTCGATTTTAGTTGCCGTGCGAGAGAAAAAATAATCTCTTCGGGTTTACCGACTTTAACGATCAGGTCGCTGCCTAAAGCGCGTAGATTGTCTCTTAAATTCTGAACTGATTCAATTATAAACTTGGTGCGGTATTTTCCTACTTTCGGGAATCCAAAACGGGTTTTCCCCTTGAATAAACGCTCATCAAAGACAAAAACCGGATAAACCTCTTCTCCACTATTGATGGCGTGGGTGAGGGCTTCATTATCTGATAACCGAAGATCTTGCCTAAACCAAACAATTACGCGTTTACCTTTCATGTTTTATTTTTTTAATAAAAAACGGACAGGAATTATTGAATAATAATTGAACAAAATATACAGGGAATAGTTGAGCAAACAGATACTATTTCTTAACAAAGTTTTTACTAACTTGGCGGAATTAAAAACACAGATTTTTTGTTGGCAATGTTAAGTAATGGTAAAACAATAACTTCCCGATTTATGGCTGGCCCTTTTGATCCAATATTTCGTTAAAAAGCCTCGCCGATGCTATGGCATCGTCTACGTTTTTTGCCTCATCTTGAACCAAAATTCCCTTGCCAAAATG
>CAKZUV010000261.1 GCA_937921555.1 uncultured Saprospiraceae bacterium | reverse complement strand
ACCGTCAATCCGGCGACGGGTGAGGTACTTTCTAAAATAGCGGAAGCCAGTGACAAAGATGTGGACCGTGCGGTAAAAGCAGCCCGTAAAGCGTACGAAAATGTCTGGTCAAAAATGCCGGCCAAAGAACGGGGAAAATATGTTTACCGGATTGCCCGTCTGATTCAGGAACGCGCGCGGGAGTTTGCGGTGATCGAAAGTATGGACGGTGGTAAGCCGATCCGGGAATCACGGGATATTGATATTCCACTGGCCGCAGCGCACTTTTTCTACTACGCGGGGTGGGCGGATAAATTGCCCTATGCTTTTCCGAATGCATCGGTAAAACCACTCGGAGTAGCCGGGCAGGTAATACCCTGGAATTTTCCATTACTGATGGCCGCCTGGAAAATTGCACCGGCACTCGCTACCGGAAATACCATTGTAATCAAACCCGCAGAAACAACTTCTCTGACGGCCCTCAAACTCGCCGAACTAATTCAGGATGCAGGATTGCCACCGGGAGTAGTCAATATCGTCACGGGCGCAGGAGCTACCGGTGCCGCGATTGTCAATCATCCGGACGTAGGTAAAATTGCATTTACCGGATCTACACAAGTTGGAAAAATTATTCAGCGTTCCGTTGCGGGAACCGATAAAAAGGTGACGCTCGAGCTGGGTGGAAAAGCCGCTAATATCATTCTCGAAGATGCGCCGATTGATCAGGCGGTAGAAGGAATTATCAATGGTATTTATTTCAATCAGGGACACGTTTGCTGTGCGGGTAGCCGGTTATTTGTCCAGGAATCGGTGGCCGAAGAAGTAATCCATAAGTTAAAAACAAGGATGGAGACTTTAATTGTAGGTGATCCGTTAGATAAAAATACCGATATCGGTGCGATCAATTCACAGGATCAGTTAAAGACGATTAACGAATATATAAAGATAGGAAAAGCCGAAGGCGCCAACTTTTTTCAGCCCAGTTGTGCACTCCCGAAAAATGGTGGTTTCTGGTGTAAGCCTACCCTGTTTACCAATACCGCGCAATCACACCGGATTGTCCAGGAAGAAATTTTTGGTCCGGTACTCGCCGTGCAAACCATTCGTACCGTCGAGGAAGCACTGACCAAAGCCAACAATACACCTTACGGATTATCAGCGGGTGTGTGGACGGATAAAGGTTCCAAAATATTCAGAATGACCAGTAAACTAAAGGCCGGAATTGTCTGGGCCAACACTTTTAATAAATTTGATCCTACTTCTCCCTTCGGTGGATATAAGGAAAGCGGATTTGGACGGGAAGGTGGCGTGGCCGGACTGGCGGCATATTTAAATGTAAATGGATAAAAAAGCTATTGGCTATTGGCCGTTAGCTATTGGCTGCCCTTCAATCGTATTCTACGCGGATAAAGAACAGCTAATAGCTAATAGCAAACAGCTAAAGGCATAAAAAAATAATCATGGCTAAACGTAAAACAACCATAAAAAAGCTGGCAAAAAAAGCGACCCAAAATGGCGCTTCCAACGGCAACGGTAAAGCGGTCTCTACCCGACTGTCGGTTCTCAAAACCTACAAACTGTATATCGGTGGAGCCTTTCCCCGCACCGAATCCGGTCGGTATTATAAATTAAAAAACAATTCTAATACTTTAATTGCCAATATGTGTTTAGGTTCTCGTAAAGATTTTCGTAATGCGGTGGTCGCAGCCCGTAAGGCACAAGGTAAATGGGCCAGCCGGACCGCTTATAATCGCAGTCAGATTTTATATCGAATCGCCGAAATGCTCGAAGAACGCCGCGACCAGTTTATTACGACGCTGACCGATTTGGATTATACGGCAAAGCAAGCAGCCCGGGAAGTGGATGCAACGGTAGACCGGGCGGTGCACTACGCGGGCTGGGCAGATAAGTACCAGCAAATTTTTAGTGCCGTCAATCCGGTGGCCTCGGCACATTTTAATTTTTCCGTTCTGGAACCAATGGGCGTGGTGGCAATTTTTGCGCCGGAGAAGAATGGTTTACTGGGATTGGCCTCGGCTATTTTCCCGGCGATCTGTGGCGGAAATTCCGTGGTTATTCTGGCAAGTGAAAAAGAAGCAACGGCGGCGATTAACTTTGCGGAAGTACTGCATACGAGTGATCTTCCCGGCGGTGTGGTCAACATTCTGACGGGTAACCGGGCGGAACTACGCGATCATTTTGCGACGCACAAAGACGTCAACGCTTTTGTTTATTATGGAAATGATAAAGCGGATAAAAAGGCAATTCAAACGCAGGCTGCGGACAATTTGAAGCGTCCTGTATTTATTGAGGAGACAGATTTATTCAGTGATTATCATGAGAGTCCTTACCGGATTTTGGCGACGACGGAGACGAAAACGACGTGGCATCCGATTGCGAGTGATATGACGGGGGGCGGTGGTGCTTATTAAGAAGTAAGTCAATATTGGATATTGGATATTGGATATTCAATATTGATCAATGTCGTTTTTAGCACAATAAATTCATGTCTTTATCGATCTCTTTTATTTTTTATATTAAATTGATAGCCGAGTCCAATGTTTAAGGACTGAAAAGGATCATAGTAAATGAACTGGTCACTAATTGTTTTTAATCCTCGCCGATAATTAAAATGTAAATTAAAAT
>CAKZUV010000260.1 GCA_937921555.1 uncultured Saprospiraceae bacterium | reverse complement strand
CATGGCCACCAAGGAATTAACCATAAAGGAAAAATTAAAAAATCTTTTTGAGCTCCAACAAATCGACTCAGAGATTGATCAGATTGAAATCCTCAAAGGAGAACTTCCCATGGAAGTAAGTGATCTGGAAGATGAAATTGCGGGTCTTCAAACCCGTATTGACAAACTACAGATTGCCGTGGAGGATATGGAAACTACGGCTTCCCGCCACACTGCCAACATCAAAGAAGCAGAAGCGTTGATCGAACGATATGAGAAACAAATGGACAACGTTAAAAATAATCGTGAATATGATGCCCTGACCAAAGAGATCGAAATGCAGCGATTAGAAATCCAATTATCCCAAAAGAAAATCCGCGAAAGCAGTACGTTACTGGAAGGAAAGAGAGAAACACTCGCAGCGGCAAAGGAGCGTCTGGAAACTAAAAATAAAACCCTTGAGACTAAAAAGGTAGAACTGGAAAAGATCATCGAAAAGACGATCAAAGACGAAGAAAAACTCAAAAAGAAGTCTGAAAAAGCCAAGAAAAATATTGAACCAAGATTGCTGAAAGCTTACAATAAAATTCGTGGCGCTTACCGCAATGGATTGGCAGTAGTGACCGTGGGACGAAATTCTTGTGGAGGTTGTTTTAATAAAATTCCCCCGCAGATTCAGCTGGAAATTCAGTCTCAGAAGAAAATTCTGGCCTGCGAGCACTGTGGCCGGGTACTGGTAGACAACGAAACAGCGGGAATCGTAGACGAGACAGAAGCATAGTTCCTCTCCTGAGATAAGCAATCTTATCTAGTTTAAAAAAAATCCCAATTCAGAGTTACCTGAATTGGGATTTTTCTTTGACTGACATTATTTTAAACGTGCCTACTCTACGCCAATTGTTTCGTTAAATATTTCTTGCCGTAATACTTCTTTAACTAAAATCAATCTCCGTATTATCCCCGATATTCAGGCTCTGACGCAATCCTTTAATCGCCGCGTCACTTCCAACCAGTGAACTCTGCAAAACTACCTCCTCGATACGCGCGTAATTTCCAATAATAGAATCTTTGACAATGGAATAATTGATTTGAGTGTTGTGTCCGATGGTCACATGCGGACCGACGATAGAATTGGATATTTTACAATCCTTTCCAATACTGACGGGATGAATGATAATCGTATTGTCGTAATGTGGTAAATTGGAAGAAGCGTATCCCTCTTTGTCCAGCAGCATGGCATTGGTTTCCAGCAGTACTTCACTTTTTCCACAATCAAACCAGTTATTAACGGGTACACCGCTGATCTTAACGCCATAATCAATCAGTCCCATCAAGGCATCCGTGAGCTGGTATTCGCCGTGCGTCTGATGCTCACTTTTGATTTGTTTGTCAATAATCGTCAGGAGTTGATCTACTTCTTTAATCCGGTACAAGCCGACCATTGCTTTATTAGAACGGGGAATTTTAGGTTTTTCAATCACTTTATTAATAAATCCATCTTCTCCGAATTCCACTACCCCAAATTCCCTGGGGTCATTAACCTCCTTGATGCCTACGCAGGAAGTCGGTGCATTCAGAAATATACCGAGATTGACATCGACAATCGTATCCCCAAAAAAGATAAAAATATCATCTGATCCCTGAATGGCTTTACGGGCCGTCCAGATGGCGTGGGCCGATCCTTCCCTACTCTGCTGTACCACAAATTCTTTCGAGATGGCAGGATATTCTCTTTCAATGTATAACTGAATTTTTTCTCCCAGGTAACCAATAATAAACACAAAATCTGTCACGCCCTGATCAATCAACTGATCAATAATAAACGAAATAATCGCTTTTCCCGCCACCGGAATCAATGGCTTGGGCTGTGTGTACGTATGTGGTCGGAGGCGGGTACCGGCACCCGCAACTGGGATAACTGCCTTCATGATATTTTCTTTTTTCAGCAATTTTATATTCGACAAATATTAATTGCTAACCTATTTTCAGGAAAGATAAGGATTTATCTAATGTAATAGACTTTATTCCAGAATTTTTTGTAAAGATGTCGAATAGATATTTTTATTCAGGTTGAGGCTCTTTTTAGAGTGCATAGCCTAGCTATGGACGATAAAAAAGCCGAATAACTGGATAAAAAGATCATTCGGAATCATATAAATCATTTTGGAATAAAGTCTAAAAACTTTATTCTAAAAGTTTTTGTGATTACGCGTACTTCACAAGACCGAATACCAAAGGTCCGGTAGCCCTAACTAAGAGCATGTCTAAAAAAAATACCGTAGAAAAAATTTCTACGGTATTTGAACACCCTCAGGTGTAAATTATTTTTTTATAAAACGCAGCAAGTGCATTAAAGTTAAAAATCGCCGGTTGTCTATTAACCACCCAAAGCAGCTGCTCCACCCACGATTTCCGAAAGTTCTTTCGTAATCGCTTCCTGACGGGCTTTGTTGTAAGAAATTTTCAAATCTTTCAGCAAATCTTCGGCGTTTTCTGTCGCCTTATCCATCGCCGTCATCCGTGCTCCATGCTCGGAAGCATGCGTATCCAGTAAAAATTTATGGAAGGTAGTCTGAAGAATACTGGGCACTAAATGCTTCAGTAAACTTTCTTTGTCTGGTTCAAAAATATAATCCGCGTTTACCTTGCTTTCTTCTTTTTCGTCTTCTTCCTCTTCTTCTTTTACAACTGGTAAAAATTGTACCGCTTCGGGAAACTGCATAGCGGCATTTTTAAAACGTCCGTAGACAGCCTCCACCGCATCGTACGTTCCTGCTTCAAAATCATCCATGATCTGTTGCGAAATCAATGCGATATTATCAAAACTCAGATCACTGAATACTTCTACGTGTTCATCAATCCGCTTCACATCCGAATAATTTCGCCGGAAAAAATCATTTCCTTTTTTACCGATACACATGATCGTCAGATTACCACTATTGCGTTGCGCGGTGTACTTCTCTTCAATTAACGCTACCGCTTTTTTAATCACATTGGTATTAAATGCTCCGGCCAGTCCACGATTGGAAGTTATTACTACCACCAACGCATTGACAACGGGTCGCTCCGTACCAAAAGTAGTCGTCGCATCTCCATCCTGGGTAGACAGGATGTTGGTCAACATCTCATTCAGCTTGTTAGCGTAGGGACGCATCTGTGTGATGGCCTGCTGCGCACGACGAAGCTTCGCCGCCGAAACCATTTTCATGGCCTTGGTAATCTGCTGTGTGGACTTTACGGACTTAATCCTTCCACGTACTTCTTTTAAATTCGCACCCATTTTTTTATTGTTGAATCGTTGAAATGTTGAATCGTTAAGTTGTTGAATTCTTGAAATGCCGCATCGTTCAAAAATCAATTCAACGATGCAACAACTCAACGATTCAACAAGACCTCTTAACTAAATCTAGCAGTCATTTCCTTTGCTAATTGCTCCAGGGCACCCGTTGCTTCCTTGCTCAATTTACCTGCTTTCAGATCACTCAGTGCTTCCGGATGCTGACGCTCCATAGCGGCCAGGAAAGACGCTTCAAATTCTTTGACTTCCTTTACCGGCACCTTACTCAGTAATCCTTTGGTTCCCAGATAAATAATAGCTACCTGCTTTTCAACTGGTACGGGTGAATACTGATCCTGCTTCAGGATTTCAACGTTTCTACGTCCTTTATCCAGTACCGCAGTGGTCGCTGCGTCCAGGTCAGAACCAAACTTGGAGAACGCCTCCAGTTCCCGGAACTGTGCCTGATCCAGCTTCAGTGTTCCCGCTACTTTTTTCATCGACTTAATCTGTGCCGATCCTCCTACCCGCGATACCGAAATACCTACGTTAATCGCCGGACGAATACCTGCGTTAAATAAGTTGGATTCGAGGAAAATCTGTCCATCTGTAATCGAAATTACGTTGGTTGGAATATAAGCAGAAACGTCACCGGCCTGGGTTTCGATAATCGGCAGTGCCGTCAAGGAACCTCCGCCTTTAACCAGCGGCTGACCATTTGCGTCTTTAGCATTTTTGAGTGATTCCGGCAGGTCGTTCATATCACGGGCGATCCCGTCGTCTTCGATCACTTTTGCCGCACGCTCCAATAAACGGGAGTGTAAGTAAAATACATCTCCGGGGTAAGCCTCACGTCCCGGTGGGCGACGCAGTAATAACGAAACCTCACGGTAAGCGACGGCTTGCTTGGATAAGTCATCATAGATAATCAGTGCAGGACGGCCTGTGTCACGGAAGAATTCACCAATCGCAGCTCCGGCCAGTGGTGCGTAAAACTGCATCGGTGCAGGATCCGCCGCAGAAGCCGAAACGATGACAGTATAATCCATCGCGCCATTTTCTTCCAGTGTTTTAGCGATCTGCGCAACGGTAGATGCTTTTTGTCCGGAAGCTACGTAAATACAATATACGGGTTTACCCGCTTCGTAAAATTCTTTTTGGTTGATAATGGTATCAATTGCGATCGCCGTTTTTCCTACCTGGCGGTCACCGATGATTAACTCCCGCTGTCCACGTCCAATCGGAATCATCGAATCAATTGCTTTGATACCCGTTTGCAGCGGTTCGTAAACTGGCTGCCGGAAGACCACACCCGGAGCTTTTCGCTCAATGGGCATCGCATAACGAGCACCTGTGATGTCACCTTTACCGTCGATGGGCTGTCCCAGTGGATCTACGACCCGACCGACAAAGCCTTCTCCAACATCAATGGAGGCAATTTTTTTAGTACGACGTACCGTTGATCCTTCCCGGACACCGTCACCGGCTCCTAAAAGTACCACCCCTACGTTATCTTCTTCCAGGTTCAATACGATTGCCTGAACACCGGTTTCGAATTCTACTAATTCACCTGCCTGTACCTGGGTAAGACCATATACACGGGCGATTCCGTCTCCTACTTCCAGTACGGTACCTACTTCTTCCAGTTCGGCAGCAGTTTTAAATCCGGAAAGTTGCTGTTTGAGGATTGCTGATATTTCATCAGGTTTAACGTCAGCCATAATATTTTATAATTTTAAGGTTGAATTATCAATTTAGTTAGCGAACTCTTTTTTGAGTTTTTCCAGTTTATGTGCGACACTGGCATCGTATAATTTATCATCAAATTCTACTACGAATCCACCGATTAAATCAGGATTCACTTTAGTAATGATGTCAATTTTTTCGCTGGTATCCGAGCTTTCCAAAAATTTGGATTTGATCTGACCAATCGCTTCTTCCGTCAATGCGGTCGCGGTGGTCAGTGTCACGGTGGATACCTTATTCATCTGCTGGTACTGCTTGTCAAATGCCCGGGCAATTGCTTCGAGGTGTTCCGAACGATTTTTTCTTACCACGATATTGAGAAATGCCATGGTCATTTCATCAAATTTATCATTAAACAAAGCGGTAAAAACTTTCTGCTTTTTGTCCGGTGGAATAATAGGACTTTTGAGCATTACCTCAAATTCCCGGTTTTCCGTGGCGGTCAGAAAATTGTCTATGTCCGTTTTGACACGATCCAATTTATTCTGTTCCTGAGCCAGGTCTACCAGCGATTTGGCGTAACGGGTCGCAATTCTGGATACAGACATATTAGTTCAATTTTATTTCGTTGACGAGATCGTTGACAAAAGACGTTTGGGAAGCGTCTCCTTTCAGTTCCCGGCGGATTACTTTTTCGGCAATTTCGATGGCCATACTTCCCGCCTGATTTTTCACTTCCCGCATCGCTTGCGCCTTTTGGTTTTCGATTTCCTGACGGGCATTATTGATAATTTTCTGTGCTTCCAGACGCGCCTTTTCTTTCGCTTCTTCGACGGTAGCAGCACCGGCTTCCCGGGCTTCTTTCAGCATCTTAGCACGCTCTTCGCGGGCTTCAGAAAGTAATTTTTCGTTTTCTGACTTTAGATTGGCCATTTCCAAACGTGCCTGCTCGGCCGTTTTCAACGCATCTTCGATATCGCCGTTACGCTTCGCCAGCGCATCCGCGATGGGACGAAAAGCATATTTTGACATTAACATCCAGAAAAGCAAAAATATCAGAACCGTCCAGAAAATCAATCCGGGTTCTGGTAGAATGGGCCAAAAACGGGTGGCGGCTAGCAAAAAAGTCATATTCTATTATTTAAGGTAAGTAAATGGAAAAGTATCATCAAAACACAGATTACTTTTTTATCCAGCTACTTAAAAAATATTAAAGTAATAAAGTATTAAATCTAAATTGGAAAAGGCACCATCCGGCAATCCCGGACGGCGCTTTTGTTTAGACGTTATTCTAAAATAATTTGTATGCTCCCAAATAATCTTTTTGTCCATCCGCCTGCCGGCAGGCAGGCTCTTCAGCTTTTTTTTCATCCGTAGCTTAGGCTACGCATTCAAAAAAGAGCTTCAATCTGATCAAAAATATTTATCTGGTTGCTACACAAAAAATTTCAGTATAGCGTCTTTTTTGTTGGAGCAATTCCTTTTCTTATCTGATAAAGAAAGAAAGGATAATTGCGATGATCGCAGCACCCTCAATAAGGGCCGCCATGATCAGCATACTCGCACGGATATCACCTACAGCTTCTGGCTGACGAGCGATAGATTCCATTGCTTTACCTCCGATATTTCCAATACCAAGGCCTGCTCCGATTACTGCGATTCCAGCTCCGATGGCTGCTAAATTTGTCATAATAATACAATTTAGAATAAATGAAAAATATTTTATGGGTCCGGAGACCACGCTGATCGGATTCGTATAAATATAAATCCGTCTGCTATTTTTTTAGTGTGCTTCTTCCCCTTCGTGGTGGTGCTCTTCTACCGCCGCTCCGATGTAGGAAGCCGATAGAATGGTGAAAATATAAGCCTGTAAAACAGCCACCAATAATTCCAGTGCCATCATGAAAGTGGTCAGTAAAGTTGCCGCGATAACGCCCATACCTGCTCCCAAGGCGTTTTTACCAGACTCACCGAGAACGAATATCAATCCTACGAAAGCCACAATTACGATGTGTCCCGCCGAAATATTCGCAAACAAACGAATGAATAAAACGATGGGCTTGAGGAACATCCCCATGATCTCTACCGGCGTAATAATTATTTTCACCCAAGCCGGAATACCAGGCATCCAGAGGATGTGCTCCCAGTAGTGACGGTTACCGTTGATGGTAGTAATGATAAAAGTAAACGCAGCCAGTGCAATCGTGATACTGATCGCCCCCGAGGCGTTTCCACTACCGGGGAAGAAAGGTATTTGTCCTAATAGATTCAATCCTAAAATAAAGAAGAAAGCAGCCATCAGGTAAGGCATAAACCGGCGATAATGCTTTTCTCCGATCATGGGCCGGGCCACCTCATCCTGAATGAATAAAAACCAGGGCTCAATAAATCCCTGTAATCCTTTAGGTGCCTGTCCGTCCCGTTGCTTGTAAGCTTTAGCAACGCGGATAAAAATCAATCCGAGAATCAATGCGACCATTAACATGGTAAAGACATTCTTGGTGATTGAAAAATCCATGTAAGAAGTTTTCCCGCCACCTGCGAGTTCGCCGTCCCAGGTCGTCCGGTGTTCCAGATCGAATCCTTTGCCATTATAAAAAACCTGATCCGAATCGTGTCCGGGAGAATCTACGTCCGCTGTTTGTTTCTTTGGGGTATCATGATTGTGTCCTGCGTGGTCGTGTCCTGCGTGATCATCCGAGGCGTGATCGTGGGAATCGTGACCGCCGGGCCAGTTGATCTTTACCTCCCCCATCGGAAAGTTGGTATCCTTAATCCGCTGTACGACTCCGTGTTTCAGCACGTAACGATCAATGGCGAGATTTCCATTTCCATGATGACCAATATCAAAACTGGCAGAAGAAGGGAGAAAGGTCACTCCACCTCCATTGCGATCATAAAAAATCATGGCGGGAAGTGGAATATAGATATCTCCGAAAAGATGAAAAGTGTGGGCATCCGCAATGTGATGCAGGGCCGCTTCGCCGGAATTAAAGGGTTCATCATTTCCGCCGGAAGCTAAAGCACGATGGCTGAAACTACTGATTAGGATGGCTAGCAGGAATAACACCCGAAAAATTGATTTTGTACGCATAGGTTGATAACTTATGGAGACTTTTTTCAAATCGAGTGCAAAGGTAGCGATATTATCTTTTTAAAAAAAGCTAATACGATTGTTTTTTTACAAAGAAGAACGGAAATATTGGAGGGTGTTCATTTTAGGGTGTTTCAGCCTGCCCGCAGCTTCTTTTTTCAAAGGAAGGTCTTTTGGATTAATCGGGGATTTTTGATGAAATCTACGGTGCTTTTTTTGGTCGTATTGGGAAAATAATGCGACCACGCTGTGGTCGGTCGTTTAACGCCATTTTTTGGCTAATATAATTTGACCGCTCTGCGGTCATCTTTGCTCTTGAAAGAATATTTCAGTGCGATGATCTTTGTTCATGAAGCGATGATCTCAGTGCAAAAGTATATTCAGGTGGGAAGCGTTCCCGGTTCTGACCGGAATATGAGGTCTTTGTGCTACGCGACGCCCGCTTTGAGGGTTTCCAGTATTGATTCGATCTCTTTTTTCATACCATCATAAGCGTCATTTGTGTAGGGAACGAGTGGTAAACGCATATTGCGTTCGCACAGTCCGGCAATTTCCAGCGCTGCTTTGATACCGGACGGATTGCCCTCCCGGTAGAGCCAGTCGTGGAGATTTATCGTAGCCAGATGGATAGCACGGGCCGTGGCAAAATCACCGCTTCTCGCTGCCCTTACCATTTGACTGTAAGGCCCCGGCAATAAATTGGCAATGACAGAAATCACACCAGTACCTCCCATGGACAACATGGGCAGGCAAGTAGGATCATCTCCGGACAGCACCTGAAAGTGTTCGGGTTTGTCTTTTAAAATTTTTGCGGCGCTGACCAGATCGCCCGTAGCATCTTTGACGGCGATAAACTGATCGGAAGCGTGGGCCAGTCTCAGAACAGTTTCGGGAGCAACGGTCGAGGAAGTACGGCCCGGAACATTATAAATGACGATGGGTACCGGGGATGTTTCGGCAATTTTCATGTAATGCTGAAAAATACCTTCCTGGGTAGGCTTGTTGTAAGCAGGACTGCTGGAAAGTATGCCAGCAAAACCATCAAAATTAAAATTCCGGATACGTTGCTGGAGAGCCGCCGTATCGTTGTGACCAAACAGACCTGCCATCAGCGGTACCCGTCCGTTGTTTATTTTTTTGGTAAAAGAAAATACTTCGATACATTCTGCGGCACTCAAAGTGATCGCCTCCCCGGTGGTTCCGAGGGAAACCAGGTATTCTACTCCACCCGAGATACAATGTTCGATGATTTTTTCCAGTGACGGATAATCGACGGCTCCCGTAGAAGTAAAAGGAGTAATTAAAGCGACTCCGGTTCCGGAGAAATTAGTTGACCTCATGCCCTGCTGCTGTTCTTCAAACGGTTTAAAAAATAAGATACATGTTTTACAAAAAAATCAAGATTAGGTTGACGAGCGGTATCAATCATCAGATCATAGCAATGTAATTTTTCGGAATAAGGTCCGACCCGAAGCTGTGCTTTGGACAAACCTGAAACATATTCGAGTGCCGGTTGCTGTTCTAAATACAGATTGATTAAAAAATCAAACGGTTGATTGATAAAGTCATTGATTGCTTCGTCGTTGGGATACTGAAACCAGTTGAGGTCTTTTTTGGTAAAATGCTTAAAGGGAAAATTTGAATTTGATTCATTTTCCTGCAGGAAAGCAAATAAGGTGACCTCTTTGCCTTTATTTTTGAGTTCTTCGGCGTATTGCCGGACGGTGTTACGGTCCTGGGGATCGGTGGCATCAAATAACAACCCGACCGTACGGGCTTGTTCAAAGCTGACCGGATAACGGGTAATGTTCCGATTACGGATTTTAGCTAGCAACGACTGTTCGCGTTGGTTTGCTTTCCATTCATTAAAAATTCTCATAGTATTAGGTGGTAATGGTCATCTAATTTGCAGGTTAGATTTCACCAATAAAATTTCTGCAATCAACACAGTTCCTTCAACGGCAAAAACCGTTACTCCGTTGATTTTGTTTCTACGATGGCTTTTTTCTTCATTAAATCGTAGTGGCCCATTTGGCTATATTTATGAATGCGCGCTTCGATCCGTGCATCCGGGTCCATCTCCTGTAATTCGGCGATAGATTTTTTTAATTGTTTTTTCAGCATTTTGACGGCCTCTTCCGGAGCGGAGTGTGCACCGCCGGGTGGTTCTTTGACGATCCCGTCGATTAGCTTAAACTCAAGCATGTGATCAGCCGTCAATTTCAGGGCGTCTGCCGCCTGTTCTTTGTAGTCCCAGCTGCGCCAGAGAATAGAAGAGCAGGATTCCGGAGAGATCACGGAATACCAGGTATTTTCCATCATAAAGACCTGGTCACCCAGACCGATACCGATGGCTCCACCGGAAGCACCTTCGCCGATAACCGCGCAGACAATCGGTACCCGGAGTTGTGCCATTTCGAAGAGATTGCGGGCGATGGCCTCGGCCTGTCCCCGTTCTTCGGCTTCGAGTCCGGGAAAAGCACCCGGTGTATCAATGAGGGAGATAACGGGCAGGTTGAAACGTTCTGCCAGTTTCATGAGGCGAAGTGCCTTTCGGTACCCTTCAGGATTGGCCATTCCAAAATTACGGAATTGCCGCATTTTGGTATTGACCCCTTTCTGGTGTCCGATAAACACGACGGATTGCCCATCGAGATTACCAATACCACCGACGATGGCCTTGTCATCCTTAAAATAACGATCCCCGTGCAACTCGATAAACTTTTTTGACATCTGGTTGATGTAAAAAAGAGAATACGGTCGTTCCGGGTGCCGAGAAAGCTGTACTTTCTGCCAGCCCGTCAGGTTATCATAAATGGCTTTACGCTCATTTTTAATTTTATTTTCCAGTTCGGCGATCTTATCAGATACATCGATGTCACCAACTTCTCCTACCTGCCGGATTTTATCAAGCTGTTGGTATAGACTTTCCAGGGGTTTTTCAAATTCTAAAAACACCATAATTGAATGTTTTTTTGGGTGTATGTTTTCAGTAGAGCAAGTCTAAGGAATGTTAAATAAATAAAATACGATTCTATACTTATTTATTTGCCATTCCCAGCTGAAACTCTGCTTTGCAATGTTTGTTCAGGAAGTTGTGTTAGCAACGTCCGTTGTAAGTAATAAGACAGATTCAAAATTATGCTATGTCTATTAAATACTATCCTAAATCCTTACAAAGATGGCAAAATCATTGGGATTACCCGCTTTGAAAGAAACTTTTTTTATTTTTAGGGGTAAACTATTGCATCTTTGCTAAAACAAATATACATTTGCATTCGCTGGAACGGAAAAGTTCGTATTCTGAGCGAAAAAATTAGAAAATAAGTTTTTAACTTTTCAAAATATTGGTCTGGTAGTTCAGTTGGTTAGAATACCTGCCTGTCACGCAGGGGGTCGCGGGTTCGAGTCCCGTCCAGACCGCATATTTATTTTATAAATCCTTGTAAGTCAAGTACTTACAAGGATTTTTTTATTGATGGTACAACATAGGTACAACAAATTTAAAATGCTTTAATTATCGGTGTGCTGCTTTGATTTGCGTTAGCGTGGTGGTTGGTAAGATGAGAGCAGGATCAATTAGATGGAAGGCTTATTTGGATCGTTCCCTACCCTTTTTGTGGATGTTTTTGGTTCGTGGGTAGTTTGTCACGAAAGGATTTTCGAATTTTTGATATTTATTTGTAGGTACCAGTCAACCTGAGGCGGAAATCGTGGTGTAGGTTGACCGGTATATGCACCCACTCATTAACTTGTTCATCAAATACCTTGCGGCGCTTTAATAAAGCACTATCCTTTTCAGGATAAAAAACTTCAAAAAACTCCTTGGCTCCGAGCAATAATAGTTCTGCCAAATCTTTACAATATGCTCGACCACGTCGAACCCGCTCACCATATTCTTAGAAACCTGCATCCGACGTGCCGTAGCCTTTATCGATTGAGTGTTTAAAAATGATTCAATAATCTGTCTTAATTGCTCCATCCATACGTTTAAATTTCCCCATGTCTTGCCGTTTCTGTTAGGCCATAAACATGGTTATTATTATCGTATTTATCCACAAAACTTGGGGTGTCAGTATGCCGGAATGTTACCAACATCCGCTTCCTGTCCAGGGGGGTCAATGGTCCGGAATGTTATTAACATTCGTCTCCTGGTTAGGGGGTAGCAAAATTAGAATAAGGGGGGCAGTGGGATTGAATTAGCAACCTGAGTTGGTTTCTTTTACCAAAAGTGATAAAGAACTATTTGCTTACTCCGGATCATATACTCCACGACCAACGCCGTAGAAAACCTCAACCGCGAGATTAGACGTCTCTCCAAAATCAAAGGAGCCTGGGCTTCGGACCGCGCACTGATGATTCAACTTTACCACGCTTTGGACAGAAATAAAAAAAGCTGGCACAAAAAAGTTCATAACCGTGCCAGCGTACAAAGAGAATTGACCGACATTTTTGGTCAAAGATTTGCTACCAAGTTTCACTTTCAGCTGCAATAATTTCAAATACACTATCTAAATCCCCTACAGTTAATTTCATTGTAGATTGTCCGTATCCTTTAATAAAAAGGCTTCTTCCTTTTAATTCTAATCTAAAAAAAGGAGCTTTCTTCCCACCAAAGATAGTTTCCGAACCTTCGTATGTTTTTGCTAAAACAAGTTCCCTTCCCACTGGAATTTTAGCACCCCTTGGATTTGAAGTCTCGTATGCTAGAGATGGGGAGGCAACGCATAATTTAAAATTTGAATATAATAGACAGTCATACGTAGCTGGAATTTCTATCTCAGATTTAACTTTGAAAATTGTTCCAGTAGGTAATTCTCTAATTTGAAGATCAGCATTTAAAGAATTACTTTTATCGGATAATTTATGGGCTATTATTCTTTCCATCATATAAGAAAGCGTACGAGAATAGATTGAACTGGCTTCTGTTTCTTCTTGACCTTGAACAGAGGAAAAAAAACAAAAGCATAATGCGATTAAGAAGATTTTTTTCATAAAAAAAGTGTTATTGATTTGAAATAGTATCAAAAATAGAATTTTTTTTTAAAAACCTCATTTTTTATAGCATACTGGTCCGTCACCCTAAAAAACTCCACGAAGTTTTAATTAAGGTTTTAGAGTCTCCCAACGAAGTGGCTGCTATCTGTAAGCATTTAACTTTAGATGATCCATCGGAAGAGCCTTCTTCGATGCAGAGCGACATCTTTAGCGAAATCTTTTCGAGACATGACTTTGATCAATTTCTTAAATCAATTGAAAACGCTGATTTGTCCTCCGTTTCAGGAGAAAATAAAAAGTATCTGGAATTTTTCAAGGCTAGTATCAATGACTTAACCAAGTTCCAAGAATCATTAAAAGAAGTAGATTATGATAAACTTGAGGAACAATAAACGATAATACTTAACTCTTTTCGTTTTCATTCCAACATTTTTCAAAATGTATAGTAGGTTGTAGGCTCACTTGTTTAAGATTTTTTGAACAAAAAAACTGTTATTTCTTTCTAAAAATACATATGTTAATAATTTATTTAATGTAAATTTCGTTATATGTATAAAATTCTTTATATTTAGAGTAATAAAAGTTATATTTGCTGGATATGCTAATTTCTACGCCCAATTGATCACATAGTAGAATAGTTTAAAACTTCAATTCAAATATATCTATAATTATTCTGTTTATGAGCTCAGATGGACCAACAAGTTATGATAAAGAAGTAAAAGAAGGTTTAATATTACTACTAACAAAAAAACAAGCAAAACTCATAGAATTGCTTGGAGCAAAAAAACCTGATGTAGATAAGATCAACGAAACTAAGACAGAAATCGGTCAGATTCATTCAGACTTAAATTATCAAGAGAACGAAGAAGTAGTTATTGACCAGCAAGTCAGTAAGACATCTTATAAATATCAAGAGCAGTTGATAGACCTCCATATTAAAAAAGAGGAGCACCGGATGAAGGAGGAGGAGCACCGAATGAAAATGAGAAACGATATTATTGACCTAAGATTTAAATCTGGTGCGGGAATATGCCTATGTATTTTATTCTGTATCAGTCTTTATTGGATATCTGTCGGTCAAATACATGGAATATATTTTCTTTCAGTTATAACCGCATTTTTTGGGGTTATGTTTGTTAGAAACTTTATAATAAAGTATCAACTCGGTAAAAATTCCATAGACATTGAAATGAACCAAAAAAAGTAACAAAAACTAGGATTATGGACAAAGATAGTATTTTTAAAAGGTATTATTTACCCTATTATATTCTTTTATTATTTTCAATCATATCTATAATTGCAGCAGTCTGTGTATATGGCAAACCTGGCACTCATTATGAAGAGGCAGCTATGATAGCTTTCTATATTATTACTGGATTGTCATTCGGGGTCCTAATTGTAAGCTTGGGAGTCATCTCAGTACCTCCACAATATTACGTAGCAGATTCAATAGATGATGCTACTAGTGTCAATGACACTATTGATAAAAAAACTAAAGAGAAAACAAAAGGTGGAATAGATAAAAGAGTTAATAAAATAGGCGATAAATTTGTATACCCATGGAACTATTCACATAAATTTTCAATGAATAGACAAATTCTAGGAGGTTCAAAAAAGAAAAGTACAAAATCAAAAAAAGGAAGTAGAGTTAGATAAACTGGCCTAATTATTGGACATATTTTGAAAAAAATATATTCAATGCCGACAGATAGTAGATCACGACGAATTAATATCCTAAAGAAGAAATACGATATCATGTCAAAGTATATCACTATTGACGAATCAAGTGAGCGATATCTAACTCGCCAAAGAGAAAGAATATTAGAGAAAATTGCCTTTTTACAACGACAAATAATCAGTGAATTATATCAAGAATATTCCTTGAAACAGAAAATCTAAATTCTTTTCCTTATACCCGCAAATAACTCACCTCAAACGCTTTACACAACCGCTCTTCCTGAATACTATTCGCTAAATTAAATACATCCCGGTGATCGTACTGGTGAAAAATATCCAGTCCTCTACCGATAACTATTTTCCAACCAGTATCCGTCTCAATGGATCGGTCGTGCTGATTATCGGAAGATTCAAGACTGTATTCAAAGTTAATACCGGTACCTTCTAAATTGGATTCTAATTGAATTAGCCAGCCATCTACCGTTTGACGTTCGCCAGCATCTGGATTTGTAAATAGCTTTAAGGTAATTTCTTCATCCACTGGTTTTATCTTGTAAAGCATATGGCAGAATTCAGATAGGTTTTTTACCTGGTGAAATTTTCTGATGTACGGATCAATCAGGTGAATTTCCTTGGCGCCTTTTAGGTAATCTCCGAAGAGACGTTCATAACTCACTCCTTTTTGATTGTCCTGGATGACTACATTCTTTCCAGATTCCAGTACTGGTTTTCGAATTGTATTTGTCACCAACGCTCCCTCTTCTATAATTGGCTCTTGCTCTTTATGCTCATTGGATTTAGCCATCGCGTAATTCAATTGTTCCAGTGTCTCTGGTTCCACAATTTTACCAGAGGATATCACTTTATACTTAAACTCAACTGGCTCATCCCTAAAAGTTTCGTCAATAATATAAAGCTGGGACTTGACGCGCTTACGTCCTTCAATCGCAAAATTGAGCAGCTCCAGGGTTTCTTCTTCTCCAATATCTTTATGTGGATATAAAATTTTGGCCAATCCAGAAAAGGATTTTCGAATCGCGGTTTTATCTCTGGTTGATAAAGATCCATCTAACTCAACATATTGGTCCAGTAATCCGCTATAATCTGACTTCCTAAGTTCTCTTAATATCTCAGCCAAATAATCGACAATAAAACCATAGTCCTGAGAGAAGACTTCATTCTTTAGTATTCTTACTTCCCATCCTGGAATATACATATGCATTCTATCTAAAAATGCGCCTTTGATATATCCTTCGGGAATGGATTCAAAAAGGTGAGAGTTTTTTAGCATGTAAGGAACCGTATGCTTTGTATTTCCAACAAAGGCCATAGAAGCCGTAGCTTGATAGGTTTCTTTTCCTCGGTTAAAGGATTGATTCGCCATATAGTTTTGGAGGATCTTCACCAAATCTCCATCAACTCTACGCGATCCTTTTTCTTGCTCGAATTCATCTAATGCTACGACATCCCAAAAACCTACCAACCCAATTTTATTCCCACTGTTATTAACAAATAGTCGAGCCTTGGAAACATCTCCTCCTGAAACTAAAACACCGTGTGGCGACAACTCAGAAAAAATATGAGACTTCCCAGTTCCTTTTGGTCCCAGTTCAATAAAGTTATAGTTATTCTCAGCGTGCGTAATCAGTCTGGATAACTGAATGAGCTTACCACGACGGTTAAAATACTCAGGGTTTAACCCTATACTGTGCAGCAAAAAATCCAACCATTCTTCTAAACTAAATTTACTCCGTGCTTCCAGATACTCTTCCATCCGGATATTGGACACTTGGATTGGTTTTAAATCCATGATCGTCCACCGGACGCTGGCATCCGTAGCGTGTGAATAGCCCATGTCTATAATACACCAGACTCCGCCACCACTAAGCAATTTTTGGTTGGCCATCACCATATTATCTGAGATGGGTACCTGTTTTATTCCAAGATTCGAAAATTCTGCCTCGAAGGTATTGGCTTTATCATTCAGTGAGACATTAATCTTATCAATGATTTTATGAGATCCGCTATCACGGATCGTCGCTTTGACAACTTCGGCATCACTCCGATGAACATAGTTATTAGAGATTACTTCCTTCACTTTTTCCATTCCACTTGTAATAATGGATTCGTCATCAATAGCGCAATACTGACCGAGTAGATATTCTAATACATAAGTTGGTACAACGGCATTACCTTTAACTCGGGCGGTCAAATCTTTCCGTACTACTTTCCCTGGGAAGTGCTCTAGTATCTTGTCTCTTAATTCCATTATTCTATATTAGAAATCTGTTGGCAAAAGGGTATTGTTTTCTACGAGTTCTTCAATTAACGCATTTAATTTATCATTTTCATCAAAAACCTTAAGTTTTAAAAAAGATTCATTACCTGCTCCATTGTTGAGGGTCAATTCTATTTTGTGCGTTCGCTGACTCGGTGCATCTTCGGTCGAATTCATCACTATAGTCTGTTCGTTACTCAATAAATTCAAATCTTTATACAATCCTATTTTGATGGTTATTTCTTTTTCAAACCTAGAAACTTTATTTCCCTGCAAAATATTCGTTCGTAAAATATTTGAAATCACTCGAAGTTTACCTTGCTGAATTAGTACAGGCATTACTTTTTTCGTTACTTCTTTTCGTTTACGTGAGCTTTCAATAATTGGAACGACCAACTCTTGTAAACTTCCTCCTCCGTGGACGAACTGATGCCCCACACCTTGTTTCTTGTACCGGTTTACAGATGCAGGAATAGTAATAAATTTTTGTTCTTTAAATTTTGTGGTTTGACTTAAAGAAATCTGGTAACCTAAGTTAGGCGATGATAAAGCCTCAGTAATATCATACCGATTATGGCTGGGTTGTTCTCCGTTAGGTTTTTCTTCTTTATAATTATCTTCAATCTTGCGATCATTATAAAGAAACCCATGATCTGATGTTACCAGAACTCTTGCTACATTATAGGCCGAATGAAGAGATTTTATAAATTGCTTAAGTACGCCAATTGTTTTGGCTACTGCTTCAAACGTATTATGTTGAGAAGATTTTTTATCGCCTGTATTATCAATTTCATCATGATAAAGATAGACCAGTTTGTGTTTGAAAATAGCACGCATTTCAACTTTAGTCTTTCCAGCAATATCTGCGTATTGAACAGCGATGGCGTCATCGTGATTGGCTTGAAGTATCTTTGCTCTATTTGCCGTTCCTTCGGAAGAAATACCATCTACCGATACCTGCTTATCTTTAAAGATCAATTCTTTATGTGGAAGTAGTTGCGCCATCCCGATATATGTTTTGGATGGTATAGAAGCAAGTTGATGTCGGAGGACGGCGGTGTTTTTTGAATCTCCATGCATCTCTGAAAGTAAAGAAGCTGCTGCTTCATATCGTAAGGCATCAGAAATAATCACTACAACCTTTTGGTCATAAGGAGCAACTTCTTTTTTGTAAAAATCATATTGCTTTGGTGTTGATATTTTATGGTAATCAAATCCAAATTGGCTTAAACATTTTAACCATTCGCGATTGAGTGAATCTAAATAGGTTTCATAGGAAGAATTAACCTGAGCAAGGATCATATCCAGATTTAGCGCAGCTGGTACCTCACTGAAATCATTGTATCTAAATTGAGAAACTGCTTTTCGATAGGCCATATCAATATACATCCAATCTTCCGTATAAGCACGAATGTAGTCATCAGGGTGATCTAAAATATAAGTTCGAATATTATTTACTCTCTCAAACATTTGAGCTGCTTGCAACATAAATTCCAGGCTATTAGAAATAACCTCATCTAATCCTTGTTGGAGTGATAGCTGCTCTAATCGTCCAATACTCGCTGCTGGATTAATGGTAATGTTAGGTGCTTCTAATACCATAATTTCCCAAAGCATATCGTCGGCGTAGTGAGCGAAATTCGCATTAACCCCATAAGCCGAAATTAACTTAGAACCTTGGATATCTCTAGCGACGATATTTAATCCTTCCTCTAGTCTTTCTTGTACACGTGGATCCCGATCTACCTCTTGTAATAATTGATTAAAATAAATAATCGTATCCGGTGCCTTTATTTTCAATGTTCGATATGGATCTTCTTCTTTCGTTTCTGAGAGCGATTGGGTAATTTTATTATAATAAATAACTCGCAAGAGTGTCATCAACTGATCGGAGGAAAGGTCTTTTAGCTCGACCGCAAAATGATCTTTGGTGTGCCTTTTTAAGATATCCAATAACCCATTATCGCGGATTTTATTTTGAAAGCGTTTTAATTCTTCTTCCTGACCAGGCAAAGCCAGGGCGGTCATTTTTCCGATGATTACGGTCCAAGACTTAATTTTACTAAATCGTAAAAAAGAAGAGACTAAGCCTCGTATTAAAATTGGTTCTTCGAAAACCGCTGATTGTAAGACGGGTTTACATACTTCTTGTACAGAGCTATATTTTAACTCTTTCATGTACTTGGCAACCAAACTCTTTTGATGTGGTTTGAGACTAAATTCGTCCATAAATTCTCCCACATTATCGAGGGACAATTCTTTATTAGCTACTAAGATACCCAACAGAGCGAATTGCTTAAATTCTTCCTTTTTTTGAGGAGCTGCCTTCGAAAAATATAAAAACACTTTCTCTCCTGACCATTCCCCGTATAGCATAGTTTTTAAATAAAAATCATTATGATTCCATTTAACCACCCGGACCTGCTCTATTTGCAAGGTATCCACCTCTTCTTCTCTTTCTCTTTCTGCGTCGAAAAAGAAAAGCACCCGTAAGCGGGGGAATTGACGAAAATATTTCTTTACCTTTTCTTCTAGCATGTATAAAATTCTAGTATCTTTTCTTTTTAAATTCTGATAAGTCTATCTTCAGATGTCCATTTGGGCACGCGTAGTGATCTCCACCTTTGTTTTCCATTTTTGCACTGCATTTATAGCAAAAATAGCTTTCCTTCTCTTTATGTCCCCCTCCACTTTCGACGAGTGTTCTTAAGTCTTGATGAACATGACCTCCAGTCGTTTCAAGATTCTTGAGCCGTCTGGAAAACATATCGTGGGAGCAACAAGTAAGACATTTTTCACAGATAATCAAACCATGTGAACATTTTTTTGATACTCTGCTGTCGATAATACTATTGCATTTTCCATTTAAGCAATGATGCAAATATACTTCTTCTTCAAAGGTACATGTCTCGTTTTTACATTTGAATCGAGTAACCCTATAATGTCCATAATTAGTATCAGAAGCAGAATGTAATATGTGATCACATTCGGTACAATATAACCTTTTTAAGAGTCTACTGAAACGATTTAATAATCCCATAAACTGATAGTAGGAATCCTTAAAAGCAGTATCCATCTTTATATCCAGGATACGGCAAAAATCAAGAAAATTATAGTCTTTCCAGTTATCCAATTCGTGGGTCGTTTCACATAACTGGAAGCAAGGTTGATTACAGCACCAGTAAAATGGTAGCTTTTGCTGGCGATCAACCTTTTTAGATAGCTTACCTTCACAAAAGATAATACCGTTAGGAATATCTTCTCTTTTAGGAACTGCTAATTGAGGATTATTATCGTATTCATTCCCCGAATAATCAAAATAAAAACGATGAGCTGCTGCGAAAGCTACTACCTCAGCTTCATATTTAGATGGCACACCCCAGTTTTTATTTGCTGGATTATACTTTCTTCCGGGCAATGCTTTTACCGCATCTACTAATGTTGAACTATACTCAAAATCAATAGAAAAATAAAATTTTCCATCTCCAAAAGATACCTTTTTTACATCTCCATTTTTATCATGTAAATTTATTTTTCGAGTCATTCTTCCAGTACACTTTTCAAAGTAGTCTGCAATCTTTATTTTTTGTTTCTGTTTTTTTGCGAGGTTTTTAAGTACGATATTTAATACCTGCCCTTCCGCTATAAATTGTCCAGAAGTATGAACAGCGTCCAGAGCTTGAATTACCAGATCCGTAGTTAGATCTAAGGGGACCTCTGGATGAAATTTTTCATTGATGGAATAGATATCGTGAGTCACTCGAACGATTTCTGCTAAGTCCTGCATCTTTAAATCCAACAAGCCTTTTTCTTTTAGCATAAAAAGCTTCTTAATAATTAATACTTGATCCGTTGGAGAAAAATAGATGAACTTTTTCTTTAACACCTCTAAATCTAACCTATCTGATTTATCCATCAACCATAGGATCAAATCGTAAAAAGTATTTTGCAGATTGCTGATTTCGGTGATGACACTCTCGTTCAATTCTGCTGCATATTCTATAATGGAATATATTTTATTGAAGATAATTTTGTCCGTTATTTCTTTTCCAGATTGTAAGATTTTTAAAATAATTTCTATAACAGATTCTTCGGTAATAATTCTTCTACTCAACCAGTCATTGGCGCTATTTTTTATATTCGATGAATTTTCTTGTAGCTCTTTTATAAGCAATTTTTCAGGAACTATATTTCCACCAAATTTTTTCCAAAATTCAAAATATTTTTCTTCTTCTAATTTTTCAAACACTATTGTATTTAAATCTTTCAATTCTTCTGGTGATAAATATTTTATGCCTAAGCTATAAATCCAGTCTATATTTTCATCATCTAATTTCTCACTTAATAATTTGAACTTAAAATCAGTCGGGCAATTTACGTTGGCCAATATCTGTTTACATTCATCTTTTTCAAGCGTTGGAATTTTAGCAATAATTATGGATTCAGGGAGTTTAAATCCGTAACCGAGAAGAAAAAGTTCATAAATATCTTCTTCAGTTGCCTGAGTTAGGGTTAGGGTTTCGACAGATTTCATTAACTCAAGCCCTTTTTTATCCTTCCAATGTACTTCATTGTGAATTAATTCATTGTGAATTAATCCAACTAATGAGGAAGCATTCAAATTAATGGTTTCTTTAAGACAATGTTCTAAAGCAAGATATATCTCCTTCCAGGAGCCAATACTTATAAATATTTTGAATAATTCTATTTGCACGGGGAGTTCACTCTTCTTTAATATCCGTACACGTTCGTCAAAGTCAGTTTTTTCATCCTCAAAGTAAGCATTCGCTCCCCCCACACCTTGCCTTTTCTCCAAAAAAGAAGTAGAGAAAAAATTAAATCAAGTCCAGGTCACTCACTGGATTTTCCACCCAGTTAGGGGGGAAGAGTTGGTAGAGGTCAGAGAGTTTGGTATCTG
>CAKZUV010000259.1 GCA_937921555.1 uncultured Saprospiraceae bacterium | reverse complement strand
AACCGCTCTCAACTTCGATCCAAACGCAACCTGTGACGACGGTTCCTGTGATTTCACTTGTCCCGATCCCGGAACTTGTGATGACGGAATTTGTGCCAACGGTGTAGAATCCTGGGATGCTAATATTTGTGAATGTGTCGCGGGAATCGCTCCAGTTGACCCCGGATGTGATGATGGAAATTGCGCCAATGGTGAAGAAACCTGGGATGGCTGTAATTGCCAACCGGGTACCCCCGTAGATTGCTCCAATGGCAGCACTTCGGTTGTACCGTGCGACGACAACAATAACAATACATTTAACGACCTACAAACCGTTTTAGATTGTGACAATACCGTTTGTGTTCCTTGTCAGGGAACGCTCTGTAACATTCAGGCCAATGCCGGGCCGGACATGATGCTGGATTGTAATGATAATTTTGTTGAACTAGTTGGGAGCAGTTCAGTAGCCAATGCTGAGTTTATATGGACCGGACCGGACATTGACAATGACAATATGGGATTTGCCAATCCAGTAATTACCATACCGGGTACCTATAGTTTAGTCGTAGTTGATCCGGTTACCAATTGTGTCTCTGCTCCTGCCCTGGTAGTCGTTCAGGATGCCACGTTGCCGACTGCGATTATTCAGGATCCTGTGGGTTCTCTGAATTGTCAAAACTTTAGCGATGGAATCCTGTTAGATGGCACCGGATCGAGTGCTGGTAACGAATTTACCTACGAGTGGTTGTTTGATAATACCCTCCTTGGAACGGATATTACGCTGGAAGTTTTTGAAGAAGGAATGTATACACTTTGGGTTACCAATACGGAAAATGGTTGTGAAAATTCTGCGGAGATCAATATTGATGCACCCGTTATTGAGTTTGCCCCGACCCTTGCGATCACAGGAGAAAGTTGTCCGGGTGAAGCAGATGGAATTTTGCAAATTGACACCGTAACGGGTGGTCAGGCCCCTTATTTATTTAGTCTGACGGAAAACAACTTCGGCACTGTAAACGAATTTGGCAACTTAGCTTCCGGCGAATATATCTTGTTCATCCAGGATGCAGACGGCTGCCAATCTCAGGCTATGCTTAGCATTCCAGCCGCTAATCCTATATCCGTTAGTATTAACTCTATTGATCCAATATCCTTGGGAGACAGTCTTCAATTATCCGTATCTGCCAGTGTTATCCCGGATAGTATTATCTGGGAAGCAACCGAAAACATTAGTTGCCTCAATTGTCTGGCCCCCGTCATCCGCCCACAGAATGAAAGCATTTATTCAGTTACCATCCAGGATGCCAATGGCTGTACGGCCACTGATCAGATCACAGTATTGGTTGACAAAGAAGAAAGGGTATATATACCAAACTCTTTCTCTCCCAACCAGGATGGTATTAATGATAAATTCATAATATTTGCGGGATCAGATGTTCGCATTGTCAGACGATTGACTATTTTTAACCGTTGGGGAGACATCGTATATTCGATTGCTGACTTCGCGCCAAACGATCCGCTCTTTGGCTGGGATGGAACGCAAAGAGGACAAGACGTCACTACTGGAGTCTATGTATACTACGCAGAAATTGAATTTTTTGATGGCCGTACAGAAATAATGGCCGGAGATATAACGGTCGTTCGGTAGACATTATATTCTAATACTTAACTTGCTGAAATGTTGAATACTCAACATTTCAGCATTTTTTTTGGGAAAATCCACAGCTGAATCTTACTTTATAATAAATTTTATCATATCTTAACAGACGATGAAGCTGTTTAAAAATGAAGCACAATGGCTACGAATAAGTCATTGATAACGTGGATCTTCTGCTATTTTTATTTCCGTAGCTACGGCTACGCAAAGAAAAATGAGCATCGTCCACAATATCAAGCACTTATCCTCGCCTTTTGTGAACATTCTTAAACAGCTTCAATGATAATTTTTACTTTAGTACAGAATTTGATAATTTTTATTTCGCCACAAAGGATCGAAAGACACGAAGAAGATTCTAATTTTCATTATATTTCTTACTCAAAAATTCAAGGTTCAAATATACTAATTCCATCTGATGGTTTTATATTTAAATGGGTTATTAATTTAGAAATTAATGGTTTAAATTTATCGTTTCCCAGCATATCTAGAAGTTGTTTAAAAATAAAAAACGTTTACCAAAATTTGGGAAAATGATATAAAATAGTAAAAGATGCTTTCAAAGCATAGATATCATTGAGTTGTTACCATTCCTTTCAGAATTTAGTGAACGTCTTTTAATCGGAGAAGTCTATTATTTAATTTTCGCTATTCTTTCGATCAAAGTTCCACTATTGGTTTTAATTTCTAATATATACAAACCATCCGGCAACGCATTTAAATCCACCTGATTATCCTGTTCCAGGATCTGCGTCAGAATCATCTTTCCCGTATAATCCCTTAAAATTAACGCGCCTTGGATATCCGCTTCGAGACGTACCGTCAAATTCCCGGTAGTCGGATTTGGAAAAATTTCTATTTTAAAATCAGGAATATCATTAATCCCTACCAGTAAATCCTCCCCGTCACAATCTTCGTCAATCCCATTGTTGGGAATCTCTTCGGCACCCGGATAAGTCAGGTCATTTTCATCATCACAATCTTCAAAAATATCAAATCCGTCTTCGTCTACATCAAACGAATAGACCATTTTATTTTCGGTCGTGTTGGTAATAATCGGTGGATTAAAATCAAAATAAATTCCGGCGGTATTGGTAACGTCTGTGCCTTCCGGAATATCACTGTTAGCCCGGATGCTGTACATCACAAAGCCCTGGCTGCCTTCAAAATT
>CAKZUV010000258.1 GCA_937921555.1 uncultured Saprospiraceae bacterium | reverse complement strand
TCCCGATTTATGGCTGGCCCTTTTGATCCAATATTTCGTTAAAAAGCCTCGCCGATGCTATGGCATCGTCTACGTTTTTTGCCTCATCTTGAACCAAAATTCCCTTGCCAAAATGCGGAACTTATTATTCGACCATTACTTATAAAGTTTATGAAGGAAAAAACAAGCAAAAAAACCCTGGTAATCGGTGCATCCGAAAATCCGTCCCGTTATTCGTATAAAGCGATCAACAGGCTTAGAAGTAGTGGCCATGAGGTGGTAGCAATAGGGAGAAGATCAGGTCTGGTGAATGATATAACCATTCAGACGGGTTTACCCGATTTGGAAGGTATTGATACTGTGACGATGTACGTCAACCCTAAGATTCAGAAAGAAGTATACGAATCTTATATTTTAGGCTTGAAGCCTAAACGAATTATTTTTAATCCGGGAACTGAGAATCCAGCGTTTATTCAACGAGCCAAAGAAGCGGGCATTATCACAGAAATTGCCTGCACATTAGTGATGCTCAGCATTGACGAATATTGAGAGAGAATAAGTAGCAGCAAGCATTGAATTCAGCCCCCAGTTTAATCAAAAATGAGAAAAGGGACGTAATTTTCATTACGTCCCTTTTCTACATCTTTATTTCAAAGTGAAAACTAAAGAAGTTTAGTATCCAGCTTCTTTGTTACCAGAGTAGCTCTTGCCACCTCGTCCTGCGTTATTAACACCACAATTCGGGCGTCCCATTTCGCTTTCAGAAGTTGCAATTTCAAATTCTACCCGACGGTTCATCATGTTAGAACCGGTAGTTGGCACAAGATTGTTGTTTTCTCCACCCCAGTTAAGGACGAAACGATCGCGAGAGATACCATACTTACCTACGAGGTAATCAATAGCAGCATTTGCACGATTGTAAGATAAAACATCATTGTAGCAATTTCCAGCAGTCTGGTCTGTAAATCCATTAGCAACGATACGTACACCTGGATTTTGCTTCATCACAGAAGCAACGTTGTGTAATTTACCGTATTCAGAGTTACGAATTGCGTAACGGTTGTTATCAAAGTGAATCATTGGTAAGAACCAGTTCATTGGAGCAGGTGTTCCACCTACTTTGATACCCGCAATTTTTGCGTCAATCAATCGGTTTACATCACCTTCGTTTAATGGATCCGGACCAGCAGGAATAATGGCAACTCCTTCAGAATCAATTTCGTAACCTGGAGGAGAATAAATTTCTTTATCCTTACAGTCAGCAAGACCATCACCGTCACTATCCAAAGTTTCTCCTCGTGTATTTACAGGACATCCTTTTTCAGTAGCTTCTTCCTTATCAAGCATATCAATAACGCCATCCTCATCAGTATCGGTTAGGTCAAGCTCAGGTCGGGATTTAACTTCCGCTAAATCTTCCGCTAATTCGTCCATTGGGCTAGCCCACCATAAAGGAACGTTCTTTTCGTCTTTCTTACCTAGAGAAATACCTAAACGCAGATTTGTATAATGACCTAAGTCATCCTTTGGTGTAAAAGCACTACCAATTCTTTCGGCAGCATCCAATAAATCACCACCACGTCCTACAACTCTGAACATTTTATGCTCTAAGCTCAAACTGATCTTATCTGACAAAAGAAATCCAAGACCGAATCCAGCATCGTAATGAGCAGAAATTTCCCAGCCGTCATCAAAATTATTTCCATCTGAATTTTCGGATACATCATATTCTACATCACCATCAATCGCAATTGCTTCGATACTGGAAATACCACCTCCAACAAAAACGTAAGGGTTCAATTTTCTGTTTCTATTAGTACGGAAGTTATTTAGACTAGCGACCAGGTTAACGTCTCCGATGAATAATCTTGTTTCATATTCAGGAACCCAATCAGCTCCAAACGCACCAGTTCCGCTTCTTCGCTGCCATACAGCTCCATCTTGTGGTCTCCTGTTTTCATTTTCCTCTCCTCTCAGCTGAATGTAATTCGCATCCACACGAAGAGAAAACATGTAGTCGATCGCTTTACGCAGATGAAGTCCGGCACCAAAGCTGGAATTCCAGTCAACGTCACCAGTTAATGCGGTGTGACCGACGTTAATACCCAATTCCCACATATTTTTGGGCTTGGCGTTAATTTTTAGGTTGCTCGCTGGAGTTTGAGCAGTTGCTTGCGTAAACAACGCAGTACCCAATACGAACATTATTAAAGTTAAAATTTTCCTTGTCATAGGGTTTTTACTTTGATGATTAAAAAATAGGTGAATAATATCTTATCTATCTTTGATGCAATGTAAATGCAAAAGTATCTAATTTTTTCTATGCTACAAATATTTAATGATTTTTTTTAGAGATATCTCTACAGAGGCACCTGTAAAATCAATAAAACAATTATTTAATGTGCTTCTTATTGGTTTTAAGCCCTTTATTAGACATAAAATCCATTATATAGAATATAACTGTTACGTTTTTAGAAGGCTATTGTTGCGGTTATGACCCAAGATTCACCAAAAAGTAACGGATATTTTCTATTATATTTCACTTTTTTATTCCATATAAAACATAAGTAATATAAAACAAAAAAATATGCTTAATAATTGGCTTAGTCCTCTAACAATTGACGAATTTGCTCCTACAAAATCCTTTACGCGTACTCAATTTGGAAGAAAAATGATTTTCCACTGGAAAACAATTCCTTCTCTGGAAAGAGTCCAGATTGCTATTATTGGACTGGATCAACCAGATGCAGACGCAATCCGCAAAGAACTTTATAAACTCGAATTTCCATTCCGCTCATTCAGAGTGGCCGACCTGGGCAACATCAGAAACAAAAATCACTCCTTTCTCATTCCTGTCATTAAAGAACTCCTGGACAGCAATATTGTGCCGATCATTTTAGGCCGGGATATTGACCATTCAATTGCTCATTACCAATCTTACCACTTACGTAAATACGTAAATCTGGCGATTGTGGATGAAAAAATCCGCCTGAATATTTCTAAAAATCAAAATAATGATGATTTTTATCTAAATAGTCTAATCAGTAAAAAATCTCCTGCTCTTTTTAATTTGGGTGTTCTGGGCTATCAGGCTCATTTTACTTCTCCCAAAGTTATTTCCGATCTTTCTGGAAACAGTCAGGAACTGGTCAGACTAGGAGAGATTCGAAAGGATATTACAGAAACCGAACCATTAATTCGTTATGCTGATTTATTAACATTTAATATCGCAGCTTTAAAGTCTTTAGAAGCTCCCGGCCAGGCAGATTCCTCGCCCAGTGGTTTATTTTCAGAAGAGGCTTGTCAAATCTGTCGTTATGCCGGACTAAGTGACCGTTTGACTTCCATTGGTTTTTATGGATACCATCACGAAAAAGATGCGCAACAACAGACTGCTAAAACCATCGCACAACTCATCTGGTATTTTACGGAAGGGGTAAAAAACAGAAAAAAAGATTATCCCGTCTCCAGCCGGGGATTAACTGAATTTATTGTTGAAAATAAAAACAGAGATCACCAGATACATTTTTGGAAAAGTAGTAAAAGTGGCCGATGGTGGCTGGAAGTACCACTCAAAGGAAAAGGTAAACGAACAGAAATGGTTCCTTGCTCCTACCAGGATTATAAAGCTGCTTGCCAGGATGAAATGACCAGCCGATTGTTAAGGGCTTTTCATAAATTATCCTGATGCTTTACGACTGAAAAACCATTAACAATTTTTCTAAACCAATCCCCCTTGAACCTTTCATAAGGATCAAGCTATTTTCCCACTTATCTGAATCTGACGATACGGCCTGGCTCAATTCGTCTACGTCCAGATACGAATAGACTTGGTCAGAAGGGAAAATAGCTTTTTTATAATTTGGGCCCACCAGATAAACCGCCTTCGTTTTTATTGCTTTTATCCGGTCAATAATCTCGCGATGGGCTTGGTGGCTGTACTTTCCTAACTCTAACATATCTCCCAACACAATAATTTTGTCATTGGCTTTTATTTTCTCAAAACTTTCCAATGCGGCAATCGTACTGGTTGGATTTGCATTGTATGCATCCAGAATAAAAGTCCTGGAACCTATTTTTCTCAGTTCTGAACGATTGTTCTGTGGAATATATCCTTCTATCGCTGTTTTTACAGCTGCTCCCGGCACTTTAAAATACTTACCCAGCGCGATTGCAGTCATCATATTCCCCAAATTATATCTTCCCACTAACGCACTGACCACGGTAATCATAGTATCGTAGCCCGACAGAAATTCCACTGTCAGAAAAGGCTGGATGTCTGCCAATTTTATCTCTATATCCACTACCTTAGAATCCGGATTTTCACTTTC
>CAKZUV010000257.1 GCA_937921555.1 uncultured Saprospiraceae bacterium | reverse complement strand
TGGCTACGAATAAGTCATTGATAACGTGGATCTTCTGCTATTTTTATTTCCGTAGCTACGGCTACGCAAAGAAAAATGAGCATCGTCCACAATATCAAGCACTTATCCTCGCCTTTTGTGAACATTCTTAAACAGCTTCTATTAGAATTCCCGGTTAAATTCGTTTACCACCAATTTTTTTAAGAAAAATTATGCATGCCCCGAATCTTTTTTATTGCCATTGTACTAAGTCTTCCCTTCTATGCTCAGGCACAATTTTGTACAGGTGCCCTCGGAGATAATATTTTTGCCGAAGGAGACTTTGGTTCCGGTTTCGCCAATTTACTTTCACCAAACCCAGGTATTGCTCCGGGATACAATTATACCTTTAATGTCCCCCCCGTAGATGGTCAGTATGTTTTGACCAATAACACCGCTGTCTGGCCCGGACTTTACACTTCGTGGCTAGCAATTGGCGATAATAGTGCTGATCCAAATGGTTATATGATGGTGGTAAATGCCAGTAATAATCCGGGGCTTTTCTACCAGCAAACTGTTACCGGCCTTTGTGAAAATACGCTGTACGAATTTTCGGCGGATATTATCAATCTGATCAAAGTAGGTACCCTCAACCATTCGGATCCTAATGTCTCTTTTTTATTGAACGGCGTAGAATTATTTTCTACGGGAAACATTCCCAAAACAAACGCCTGGATAAACTATGGTTTTACTTTTACTACTACAGCTGGCCAGCAATCGCTAACCCTGGCACTACGAAATAATGCACCGGGAGGAATCGGAAATGATCTGGCGCTCGACAATATTTCATTCCGTGCATGCGGACCGGAGACTTCCACCGGACCCGGCACCACCGAAATTGATCTTTGCGAAGGTGCCACCCCCGTAGAATTTACCGCAATACTCACAGGCGATCAATACGCAAATCCTACTTTCCAGTGGCAGCAAAGCTTGGACACAGGAATTAACTGGATGGATATAACGGGTGCTACCGGGGACACTTATACTCACCCTCTGCTGACTGTTCCCAGATCGTATTATTACCGTTTTCTGGTCGCGGATGGAATCGAAAATCTGGGTTCCAACAGATGCCGGGTAAATTCCGAATCAATAATTATTAATGTCCGTCCATCGGTCATTACCCAAATAGATACGACGCTTTGCCAGGGTCAATCGCTGACCATCGGAAGTAATACGTACGCCGAATCAGGGGTGTATCAGGATGACTTTACCAGTTCATTTGGTTGCGACAGTTCGGTCGTTACTAATCTGACGATTTCGACCAGTAGTGCTTTTACTTTCGACCTGATCGTTGCCCCACCCTGCCCGAATCTGACGGATGGTAGTATTTCTATAGAAAATATTACTGGGGGTACGGCTCCGTTTAATTATACTTTTCAGGGAATGGATACCGGTTCGACTACTTTTTTTCCCAACCTGGCGGGCGGACAAACCTATACGGTCGTCATCCGGGATGCGGGTGGTTGTGCCATCGAACAATCTGTTTTTATGGATAATCCAGCCACGTGGTTCGTCGATTTAACGACTACACCTCCTTGTCCGAATATGGACAATGCCAGTATTTCCATCGGAGCAGTCAGTGGCGCCACGCCTCCCTACAGTTATACTTTTGATGGAATGGACGTGGGGACGACCACTTTTTTTCCTGACCTGGCGGGCAATCAAACTTATGCTATCTCCATTCAGGATGCCAACGGTTGTACCACCGGACAATCTATTCCCATCCAAAATACGGAAGACTGGATGCTTGAATTGATTGCTACGCCTCCCTGTCCAAACGATACCGATGGTACCATTGTGATAGAAAATTTAAGCGGTGCTACGCCTCCATATCGTTTTTCGCTGAATGGCGTGGACACAGGAATGACTCCTTCATTTGCTGATCTGGCCGGCGGACAAACGTACTCGGTCGTAGTGCAGGATGCCATCGGGTGTACCACCGAAAGAGCGGTATTTATTGAAGACTTGCCTGACTTAATTTTAGAATTAGGCGAAGATCAAACCGTCAAACTGGGCGAAACGGTACGGATTGCTCCTTTTTACAATTTTACTCCTACTGATTTTAACTGGCAGGTCAGTGCTCCGCTGGACTGTGTTGATTTTATACAATGTGATGCGCTCGATTTCATTCCGACGGTAAGTGAACAAGTGACGCTTGAATTATTAATAGGCAATGGTTGTTCTGTTTCCGATTCGCTTTTTATTGAAGTACTGGAGGTCCGGGAAGTTTATCTGCCCAATGTTTTTTCGCCCAACGCGGATGGTGTTAATGATGTCTTTACTGTTTTTGCCAATACGGCCAACGTAGAACTCGTCGAAGAACTAAAAATATTCAACCGCTGGGGTGCGCTCGTTTTTGATAATAATAATTTTCTGCCCAATGATCCACAATCCGGCTGGGACGGAATTTATAAAAACGGCATTGTCTCTCCGGGTGTTTATCTGTACACTTCTACGGTTCGTTTTGTAGATGGAGTGGTTTTGCGGTACTCGGGAGATGTCAGTGTGGTCAGGTGATGAGGATGCGGATTGAGATATAATTCTAAAAAGGAAGGCAGAGACTTTATAAAATGGCTATTTGCCAGGTTGTTTAATTAACCGAATAAACTGCTTGTACTTTCCCCTGAAACAAACAGATTACATTTTTTTAAACTTCCCCTTTAAATTTATTTTTATTGTTCCTTTTTTTGCAGAAAAAAAACGAAACCAAAAAATCTGCCGCCTGTCGTATTTTTTGAATTCGCTGGCCCACCCGCTTAGCGGTTCATTCACTTCTCGCATTGTCATGCTCGACTCTTCGAGATCGTTCATTCATCTAATAAAATATCAAATCGAATAAACTCGCTTTTGAGTTCTGTTTTTAAAATTTAGGTTATTGATTATCAGTCATTTGATTTTGATTTAATTGTAGTTTAGCTCATACAGTATTCGTTTTAAGATATTTTATGCCGCCCTTCCGCTTCTGCGGTGCACTCACTTAACGTATTGTCATACGTTACCCTGCGGGATCGTTCGTTTATACCGAATGGAAAAAAACTCAAGGTCGGAAACTTCATTAAGCGGGAA
>CAKZUV010000256.1 GCA_937921555.1 uncultured Saprospiraceae bacterium | reverse complement strand
AAAGAATAATGAAGTTTTTCAGTCGGTCCCAAATATTGCCAATTAGGGGCTAATACAATATTCTCAACGTGCACCAATTCGCTGCGGTGATCAGAGCCGTGATCCAGCAGGTAGGTGGTTGGCCAGATTCGGATGTGCATACCCCAGCCGAGGGTATCGCGGCTCACACAGTGTACGACGACTTGTCCTGCTTCCTGAATTTGCTCCCGGAATTTACGAAGAATTTCCGGGTCGATTTCTATCGTTGGTTGTGTAATTATTGTAGGCATGAGGCAAAGATAAGTATTGTGATAATGTAATAATTTAAGTGGTGGCTTCTAAATCCAGATTTCTCCCTCTTCTTCCTCCCCGAAACTTTGGGCGATTCCTTCGTGGTACCGCCAACCGGTCCAGCAGGCCAGCAATGCATCTACGTGGTGCCAGGTAATCAAATCGGTTTTTACAAACTTTATCGGAATTTGAGTCGTTATTAAATCAATGATGACTGGTAGAAAGGTTTTTTGTTTTTTATACTGGTCTTTTGGCAAGCGGATTTGACGGGCCAGTCCTCCGGGATAGGCTTCGATGACCCGATGCCCCCGATCCGTCAATTCTTTTTTTAAACGCATGGCGCGGGCGGTGAGGCCACCGAGAAACATGGGCGACATGGCTTTTAGCGCCCGATCGGCGGAACGGTAAAAATAATCGGTGCCCCGTCCGAAATAAGCTCCGGGCAAACTAAGCGGTGCGTCTAAAAAAATGGTCGTCGGTGCGGTCGATGCAAGTTGGTCCAGAATAAAATGATCGGCGTCTTTCTTGTTCTGGCTTTGAGCAAACTGGATGCTCCCGTTTTCTGCCCGTGCAATGACGGTGGTACCCGCAAGTTTGCTACCGTAGTCAATGCCGATAATCGTTCTGGAAATTGTATTTTTACGCATAATTTTCTTAAAGAAGTTGTTTAAAAACTCCAAAAATGCTTGCGTCAGGATCTTTTTTTGCCACTCTTCCCCTTTTTTCTCGTCCGTAGCGCGGCTACGCACTCCAAAAAGAGGGTCGATTGACATAAAAATCTTCCTGCCTCAGCTTCTTTTCGAATTCTTAAACAACTTCAAAGCTAAAATTTTAACTGATGTTTCACTTTAATGCTCCAATCATAAAACGACGGAAAATTAAGAAATTAAACCTCCTGACCGGAATGGCCGCCGCGGGCCTGCTTGGGTATTTCTTACTGACGTACCTCGATCTGGGGATGGTTCCCGTCATCGAGCGCCTGGTCAGCCAGCTGGGCTTTTATGGTTATATAAACTGGATTTATCTCGGTTTGTTCTTTGGATTATTACTTCCGATTTTATCTACGCTCAAAATGTTTTCCGGTAAAAAGGTGAAAATAGGGGGTGAAGTAACCTTCGACGAAGAAACGCTGATGATAAAACGGGGGAAAGAGGAATTTATCATTCCGGAGGCAGACCTGAAAGAAGTTAATTTTGAACTGAAAGCGCTGCCCAGCGGAGACCGGAAAAAAGAAGGTCAGTTATTTGGCGGAAATTATATGCGGATTCCAACAAAAAAGGGCACCTTTGTCGTTGAACTCGATTTAAATACGCCCATCCAACGGGAAAAACTGATTGAAATGGCGGAATTTCTGAAAATACAACACGATGTGGTGGTGAAAGTGAAGGAGAAGAAGTGATTTTTTTAATGAAAATTAAGTAATGAAAATAATGAAAAATTAGGTAATGAAAAATTAATAATTGAGTAATGAGATAGTGTGGCACTGGGACTGTTCAATAATCTGTGTTTTTTTGATACGCTAGCATTGCGTAAAAAGAGACCAATAACTAATAAACTGATTAACAATTTTTTATGTAGATGATATAAAAATATATGATGCAGAATATTGATGGAGACACAGTTAGTTGAACACCCCTGTGGCACTTCGTTTTTTCAGCGGGCACAGTATTCTCTACAAACTCCGGCAAAAAATTTCGAAATTTTACCCCGGCCTTGAAGGGAGATTTCGTAATTTTTTACCTTGATTTTCTTGACGGAAAGTTCAACAATTCAACAAACAAAGTGATTCAACAAACGAAGTGATCCAACAAACACTATGATAAAAATAACCTCCATCCCAACCGGATATTTCAAACTCGACGGTGGCGCTATGTTTGGCGTCGTTCCCCGCAGGCTTTGGCAGCGGACCCATCCGCCGGACGAAAACAATATGTGTACCTGGGCGATGCGTTGTCTGTTGCTGGAGACGGGCGACCGGAAAATTCTGGTGGATACCGGGCTGGGAGATAAACAGGATGAAAAGTTCCGTTCTCATTTTGAGCCGCACGGCACTGATTCTTTGTTGGGATCGCTCGAAAAAAATGGCTGCTCTCCGGCTGATATCACTGATGTTTTTTTGACCCACTTACATTTTGACCACGTCGGAGGTGCAGTCAAACGGACCACCGGCGGGGACCTGGTTCCCACTTTTCCAAATGCTACTTACTGGACCAATCAGCGGCATTACGAATGGGCAATAAATCCCAATCCACGGGAGGCAGCTTCCTTTTTAAAAGAAAATTTTGTTCCGCTGCACGAACAGGGTGTTTTGAAATTTATTCCAGTGGAAGAAGGCGGTGCGGACTGGATGCCCGGCGTTAAAGTACATTTCGCCTACGGTCACACAGAAGCGATGATGCTGCCCGAAATTGATCAGGGAGACCATTCCGTTTTTTACTGTGCTGATCTGCTGGCCAGTCATTTTCACCTGGGTCAGCCTTATGTGATGAGTTACGATATTCGTCCGCTCGTGACCATCAAAGAAAAAAAATGGCTGCTCGACCGGGCGGTTAACGAAAATCTGGTCCTGTTTTTTGAACATGATCCGATACTTGAAAAAGCGGAAATTCAGCTGAACGAACGGGGCAGACACGTCGTAAAATCAGAGGAGACCTGAAAACTAGTAGAGAAAACAGGATACGATTAATTTTAACCTCCTCCTATTGTAAAAATGCTCAAAAAGAGTTATCTTTGTGCCGCTAAAAGCAAATTTTATCAAAGAACTAAAAATTTTTAAATGTTAATTATTGAAGTAAAAGACGGAGAATCAATTGATCGCGCACTGAAGCGTTACAAAAACAAGCACCGTAAAGTTGGCTTAATTCAGGAATTGAGAAGAAGAAAAGAATTTGTAAAGCCTTCGGTAACCCGTCGTAAAGAAGTACTCAAAGCAGAGTACATCAATCAAAAGTACCGCGTAGGAGAATAGTTTCTGCTACTCGTTTTAAAATATATAAAGGCATATCGCAGTACGTTTCTGCGGTATGCCTTTTGTCGTTGGTCATCGCATAGGCACTCAGCTCATATACGTTGTGTATTTTTGGTGCGTTGGTCCGTCAAATTTCCTTTCAGGATGGTTATCCTCTTTCTTTTCTGATGAAGTTAGAGCATGTTTATAATTTTTTTTGACTTCTCTTGTTTTGCCACGAAGGCACGAAGAACCCAAAGTTTTTTTCGTAACCTTGAAGCTGTTTAAGAATGTTCACAAAAGGCGAGGGTAAGTGCTTGATATTGTGGACGATGCTCATTTTTCTTTGCGTAGCCGTAGCTACGGAAATAAAAATAGCAGAAGATCCACGTTATCAATGACTTATTCGTAGCCA
>CAKZUV010000255.1 GCA_937921555.1 uncultured Saprospiraceae bacterium | reverse complement strand
AAAAATTTTGACATCCCTGATTATTTACCTAAATTTGCGCAACAATCCTGTACCACTTTTACACATTACATTATAAACTTTCATCCCATGGGGCTTGTTGTCTTTGAGCAACGGGTATCTTTGCCTGTGCGGATTCCTGAGTGGCCGGAATCCAGCCATTTTATTTTTTTTTGACAAAGAATTTATTCCAAAGATTACCGAATCATTCAATCGAAAGTTTACAAAAAATTAATCATGAAAAATTACCAGTTTCCAATTCTGAGTCTTTGCCTGCTTTTTTGCGCGGGGTGCTTTGTGATGGAAAATACTTTCCCCTCCATCGCTCCCGGCACCTGGCGGGGCGTTCTGCAACTCGTTCCCCGACAACAAATTGAAAATGAAAAAGGTGAACCACTCCCCGAACTGGTTAATCTCCAAATGGAAGAAATCACCGAAGGAGAACTTCCTTTTACCATGGAGGTGACCTATACCAACGAAAATGATTTTTACATTGAAATCATTAACGGAGCGGAACGGGTTAAACTCCATGAAATCAAAACGGGCCGGGACCGTAAAACCGGTAACGATACCCTCTTTGTGGATATTCCGGAATACGATTCTTACATCCGTGCGGATTACGACGCCGGAGTTATCGCGGGAAATTTTTACGTTCCGAGTCGTGGTGACAATTATAAGATTCCATTCATTGCCCGCTACGGACAAGGTCACCGCTTTACACTACTAAAAAAAGAACCCACGACCGATCTGACTGGAAAGTGGGAAGTTACTTTTGGTGTGGACGGTGATGATCCGTATCCGGCCATCGGAGAGTTTAAGCAGGAAGGAAATCATCTGACCGGGACCTTTCGTACCGAGACGGGAGATTATCGTTTTCTGGAAGGAACCATTCAGGGTGAAAAAATTTATTTATCCACTTTTGACGGAAGTCACGCTTTTCTTTTCGAAGCCAAAGCTCTTGACAAAGACAATCTGATCGGAAGTTTCCGCAGTGGTACCCATTACCGGACTACCTGGGAAGCCAAACGAAATCCAGACATCACCCTGGCCGATCCGAACGAACTGACCTTTCTGAAAGAGGGCTTTGACAAAATTAGTTTTTCATTTAAAAATCCCGAGGGAAAAACCATCAGCCTGGACAATCCCGAATACGCCGGAAAGGTCAAACTCGTTCAGATTTTTGGAACCTGGTGCCCCAATTGCCGTGATGAAACCGAATTTCTGACCGATTATCTGAAAAAGAATCCCAACGAAGATCTGGCGGTGGTAGCTCTGGCTTTTGAAAAATACAAAGAACCGGGCCGCGCCAATCAGGCGGTGAAACGATACCGGGATAAAATGGAGGTTCCCTACGAAATGGTGGTCGCAGGCAGTTCAAATAAACAAGAAGCGGCACAGGCTTTGCCTATGTTAAACCATATTCTATCTTATCCAACCATGATATTTATTGATCGAAATGACCAGGTCAGACGAATACATACGGGCTTTAACGGTCCGGCCACCAGTAAATACACCGATTTTAAAGAAGAATTTGCTACCTTCGTACAAACACTATTAGATGAGAAATAGTCGTTTAGCGAATGGAAAGGCTGATCATTATGGACTGAAACCTCGTGATTGATCCCTTTTTTCCGCTTTTATTGCTGCGACGGGCCAGGTTCAAACAAAAGCTAAATTACTTATGGGCTTTATATTAGCATACTGCAAAGAGAATCAAAATATCGCGTACGAAATCGACGCCAGACTCAGTTTGGTGGGAATTGATTTCGACCATGTAGCCGGAGACGAAATTACCGGAGACTATGGCCTGCAGGCACAGTTAAAAGACCGTAAAGAACCCATTTTGCTATTGGTGAGTGGCAATTTTCTCCGTTCCACTGAATGTATGTATCAGGCCCTGTTTATGTTGCAGGCCAGTGAACATACCAACCAGATTCAACCCGTCGTCATTGATGGCCGCGAACGTCAGCCCGATGGTTCCTATTCGGCTGTAACCACGACTTTTGAGCGGGTATCCAATGTGATTCAGTATATGAATTACTGGCAGGAACGTTATTTAGATTTAAGAAAATTAAAACGCGAGGCCACCGATCCTAAATTACTGGAAAAACTGGAAGGTCAGCTAAAAATAGTTCGCAGTACTTCTTCGGAAGTTGGCGAATTTCTTCGAATATTACGGGGGACGGATTTCTGGACGTATGACCAGATGGCCCACAATGATTTTGAGTTATTCTTCGAGACCCTGGATGCCCCGAATTTACACCAGGAATATCAGGAAAAAATCAAGACGACAAAAATTGTTCTGCCCGAAATCACCGAAGAAGAACCAGACCCGGAAGAATTCTTTAACGGACCGTTACCCATCGAACCCGTTTCCAAAATAAAAGATGATCCCATTAATCTGGCCACTGAATCAGCTATTCCCCTGACCGCACAGGTAAGAGAAGAAATTCCTGCGGAGAATGAGTCAACCCCGGATTCCGAAATCACCTCAGAGGCAGAAAAAAAGGTAGAAAACAGTATTTCCGAAAAGGAATCCCTGAATGGTAAACGCTCCTCCGAAGTGGAAAAACCAACAGAAACTGAAGACCAGGAAGATGCCCAAATCGACGCAGTTATCGATCAGCTGAACGTAGAGCAGGTACTGAAAAATTCTAATCACTCAACAGATAAAGGACCATTACTTGACCGGTTACTTGAACACCAAAAAGAGAAAATAAAAGAGGAATCGCACAAGAATAATTTTGCGCAGCATGAAAAAACGGAAAGTGAACTAGACCGGTATTTAAGAAATTTGTCCGTAGAAGAATTAAAAAAAGAAGAAAATCCGGAGGCCGTTCCAAAAGATATTATCGACGATATATTTGACGACGAGGAAGGAGACGGTAAAGATATATTTTCCATCAACGAAGTTCCTAACAAAATACCTCCCGCAGCGCTGGACATTTTTGATTCGGTGGGCGAAGAAGCCGTACAACGAGCAAAAAATTTAATCGACGAGGGGAATACCGTAGAAGGATTAGAATTATTAAAAGTGCTGGTAGACCGCTATTCGGATAATTCCCGTTTGCGATTTTTGTACGCTACTTTTCTCGCCAGTCCGGCGGAAGATTTTACTGCTGCCAACGATCAGTTAAAGATAATTACAGAATCTGATCCTTCTTTTCTGGACGCTTATATACTGCTGGCCAGCCTGGCGGAACAGCGGGAAGACTGGGTGATGGCAAAAAATTATTACGAAAAGTTAATAGCTTTTGATCCAAAACAATCTCTGATTTACTACCGTTTGGGTAATCTGCTAAAAAACCATTTCCCGGATCAGCTGGAGAAAGCCACAGATTGCTTTTATCAGTGTCTGCAACTCAATCCAACCAACACGGATGCACGTTTTCAATACGCAAACCTGGTATACGACGTACGGGGCGATGCAAAGGAAGCCATAAAAGAACTCGAAAACGTGCTCTCTTTCGAACCGGGAAACTCAACGGCTTATTTTAAATTAGCCCGGATTTTACATCAGATTGGCAAACGCAAAAAAGCGAGCCGCGCCTACCACATGTCGTGGCAATTTGATCCTGCCCTGCGAACGGAAGCGAACGACCAAATTTATCAGTTTCGTAAGAAAAACAAAAAGAAGCGAAAAAAGAAAAAGAAAAATAAAATAGCAGATAAGTCTTTTTCACGGGATATTCCCTTCGAAATTGCCGATCTGGAAACCAAAGATAATGGCGCCGTATTAACTAAAACCGTTCTCATTACCGGTGCGACTTCCGGTATCGGACGAGCGACCGCCGAGATTTTCGCAAAAAATGGTTACCGCCTGATTCTGACAGGGAGACGCACCACCCGACTCGAAACGATCAAAACCGATTATACGGAAAAATTTAATACCCAAATAAAGATTCTTCCTTTTGACGTCCGGGATTTCCTGTCTGTAAAAGAGGCAATTAATGGATTGGGAGAAGCGTGGCAAGATGTGGATATTTTAATTAATAACGCTGGCCTGGCCAAAGGTTTTAGCGCTATTCACGAAGGAGATCTGGCCGACTGGGAAGCCATGATTGATACCAATATAAAAGGGCTTTTATACATGACTCGTTGTCTGACTCCCGGAATGGTCAAACGGCGTGAGGGCCATATCATTAATGTAAGTTCGAGTGCGGGCAAGGAAGTTTACCCTAACGGAAATGTTTACTGCGCCACCAAACACGCGGTGGAGGCGATGACCAAAGCGATGCGACTGGAATTACATAAATACAATATTCGGGTGGGACAGGTCAGTCCGGGTCACGTCGAGGAAACGGAATTTGCGTTTGTACGCTTTGAAGATAAAGAAAAGGCTAAAATCTACGAGGACTTCCAACCACTGAAAGCCAGCGACGTAGCGGAAAGTATCTACTATATTGCTACCCGTCCGGCTCACGTAAATATCCAGGATATTCATTTATTCGGAACGCAACAGGCGAACAGTAATTTTATTGATCGTTCGGGGCGG
>CAKZUV010000254.1 GCA_937921555.1 uncultured Saprospiraceae bacterium | reverse complement strand
ACCTCTTCTTCGATGGACTCATAGAAACGAACCATGTCGTAGAACTCATATCTTCTCATTTTATGGTTAAAGAAATGGCGTTCGTGTACATCTTTGATTGGCAGTGATTCGTGGGGAACGGCGTATTCCTGTCCAACGAATCCAGCATAATCAAAATCATAAGGTAAGGCCACGACTTTATCAAGAGCTGGTAGTTTTACAAGTTCTATATTATGACGATTGGCTATGGCCCAGTCGGTATTGGAAATCATGTACTGAAAAAACAACATTTTCAGAAATGAAGATCGGTGCAGTCGGGAAGCATTTAGTTTTCCTTTCTCGACCACAATGGCATTTTTTCTTCTGGCGTATTCTTCTTCATCTTCGATTAAAAATCCGTAGAATTTAATTTTCTCCTCTTCCCCTGCCCAGAATTCTACCTCCATTAATTTAACCTTAATCGAATTCGAGTCGATAAGATGATATAGTTCGTAGAGAAAAAACTCTTTGTAAAGACGTTCCTGTGCCCGCGAATTCATCTGACACGGAAAGACAAATTTTAGCTTATCATTTTTTAACAAGCCGAGGGAATCCAGCACTTTTTTTGAAAAATCAAATTTGACAGGAGGAATGGTGCATACTTTTTTACGGGTATTTCCTCTGGCTCTGATACGTCCCTGGAAGGTATTGAATTTTTCCTTGTTCGGTGCTTTAATCATCAAGGTAGCCTCCTGATATTCTTCTTTGAAACTTTTTCTTAGTAATCGCTTTACATCTGTATTGAATACGATTTTTGGAATTCCTTCTATTTGAAATAAGTAACCACAGAAACTGGATTTGTTTGGTTTGACGGTGGGATTGAAAGTGATTGAACGTTTTGTACCATCCATCTCTCCAACGAAGAATTTTTTATTTTCATAAATTAACACCTCACCGGTTTTTCCAACCTTTATACTACAATCGATACCCAGTACTTTACCTCCGTAAAAAGATCGAATGGAATCAAAACTGGTATGCCCGACAATAATTCTATCCTGATTTAGTTTCTTTAAAATCTTATCAATTGGAAAATTTTCCATCTCCTCTTTTTTAAAATAACCACGGTACCAAAGTGGCCCATTCTCTTCGTATAAGGTGGACAGTTTCGGATTTTTTAAAACAGACTTATCTTTAAACCTAACTAAATGCTGGGTAAAAATCTCGTTCATTTTTTCCAGAGAAAAATCCAGCTTTAAGATTTCTTCCGAAATTCCTCCGTGTAAAAACAAGGATCGGTTGATAGAGGTCATTACTTTATGGTTGGCAATCCAGTCTCCCAGAATACTTCCCTCGGCAAACATGAGGTGATATCGATTTTTCAGAATACCAGAAGTGTATAAATATTTTCTATTTAAATATCTGATGTCCCCTTGTAAAACCATCACTTCGTGATTGCCCAAAAGAACGTGTACCTTCCCTCCGGCTTTGGCGGCTTGTTTTTCTAAAAAAAATAGAAACCACAGAATCTCCATTACCTTATCTCCCCGGTCCAGGTTATCTCCGGTAATGACCAAATGTCCTTTTCCAAAAATCCACTGATTCTGCTCATCAATCACCCGGTTGGCTTTTAACAAATTAATCATCAAATCGTACTGACCGTGAGCATCGCTAATCGCCACAATGTTTTCAATATTATCAAAAGTGGCCTGTTTATTTTTATCAAAATCCAAATCATTCAGATCAACTTCAGGCAATCCTTCCCGGACAAATTTACCCGCCTCATTTTTAGCAATCAGGGTATCGTGCCCTACTCCTCTTTCAATCCATTGAATTCTTAGATTTTCATTTTGATGAAAGATATAGGGACCGTCAAAATATGCTGTTTTAACCTGTGCAGTCAAAGAAGATATTCCCAGTATAATGGAAAGGAAAAAAATAATTATTAACTTCATTTGAATATTTTAGGATGATAAAACAGCTTCATTTTATTACAATTAGCCCTCCGTAATCGAGGTCACGCTTCCATTCTCCAAAAATTGTCGCATATCTCTCGCAGTCTTTTCAGGAATCTCTTCCATCGGAACGTGTCCGGCACGGTCGTAAATGATCACCCGCGCATCAGGAATGGCCGCCTCAAAATCGGTAGCCCAGCTGACGGGTAACCACTCGTCGGACTTTCCCCACTGAATGAGGGTTGGACAGCTAATATTTTTTAATTCTTCCGTCCGGTCTGCGTATTCGTGTGAACTTTTATCAATGAATGCCTGTCGGTTCCCACGCCGTAATTGCAGGTCGTGCACCCGATTAACCAGTTCTTCGGTGACTTTCTCATCATTATAATACACCTCTTCGAGGCTGCTTTCAACCAGCGATTTTGGCGTCAGTCTTAACATGAGTTGGTTCACTACCGGTGTATTGGCGAGTTGGAAAGCAAGGCTTACGTCCGAATCTTTTTTAGAAAAACCGCTGGAATTGACCAGGATTAATTTTTTTACCCGATTGGAATGATCCAGCGCATACTGCCAGGCGATATGACCACCCAGTGAATTTCCGGCGAGGTTAATTTGGGTAACACCCAGTTTATCTAAAAAGACATCTAAAAAATCGGTATAGGCCTTGATCGAATAATCGTTGGCAAAGTGTTTTCCGGTCAATCCAAATCCGGGTAAATCCAGACTGATCACCTGATACTGATCGGATAATTCTTTGGTCCACGCATCCCAGGTGTGCAAGGAAGAGCCGGTTCCGTGCAGCAACACCAACGGTTCTCCGGTGCCAGTTACCCGGTAGTGTACGTTCATACCCACGATATTCATCATTTTTGAATCTTCGTAAGTATATTGTTTTCTGAGGGTATTCAACGGAATATTGCTATAATAATTAAATCCGATGTAAATAAAAAACAGCATGAACAACATAAAAAATACGTAAAATCCATACCTTACAGGACTCCTTTTCTTTTTCATTTCTTCCATGATAGTGGGGTTTATTTATAACAAGTTTTCTCCTGTTTTTTATCATTTGGTTTCTACGAAAGTGGCAAGACAGATAGCTGGTGGTCCTGCTCAAAAATATGGAGTAATCATTTTATTCGTGGTACCTTTTTCAGTCTTTCACGGGCTTCGTGACGGCGACGGTATTCCTGCATCAGTTGCTGGTCAACCGCAGGATCTCTGCTTTCCGGATCATACATCCCTTTGGCATTGCGCTGGCGAAAACCTTCGTAAAGGGATACCGCACAGGCGACGGAGATGTTCAGACTTTGTACCATACCAACTTGTGGAATTAAAAAATTACCATCTACTTTGGCCAGTGCTTCGGGGGTAACGCCAATGTGTTCATTACCAAACAGCAGTGCTACCGATTCGGTGAGATCCATATCATACAAAGAAATTGCATCATCTGAAATATGTGTACTATAAATTTTATCGTAACGGGACCGGACGTGCTCAAAGCAAGCTTCCAGATCATGATAAAAATGAACATCCACCCATTTCCGGGTGCCACCAGAGGTTCGTTTGCCGAGTGTTAGTGTTGCTTTGTTGTTTTGTGGGCGAGAGTGCAGGGCAAAAATTTCGTGAATACCGACCGAGTCACAGGTACGCAATACTGCACCAATATTGTGGGTATCGTGGACATTTTCCAGGATAACGGTAAAGTTGTGTTGTCGACGCTGTGCGACTGACTGAAATTTCGCTTCGCGTTTGGGGTTCATGAGATTTTTTTTTGTTTAATCATTGATTTGTTTAAACAGTTAAACACCCTAAACGATTAAACATCCTAAACAGTTAAACATCCTAAACGATTAAACACCCTAAAACGATCCAACAGCTTATTTAGCCGACTGAAAATGATAGTCTTCAAATTTCAGGATGTTGACTAATTTATTTTCGTAGAAATCCACGGCATCCAGGTTTTCAATATTGACGGTCCGCTGAACTGGTTGAAAGTCTAAATCCGAGTGCAGTAAGCTGGCCGGTTCACTGTCAATTTTCTGAGGAAAACCGGTACCGTGCTGACTGACCATTTGTCCAAAATACATCATCAGATCATATCCAATAATCGCATCTTCTGCCGGTGGCATCCCGAAGCGGTCAAAATAACGTTGCCGGAAATTCTTTACGGGTTCGTCGTAAATATCGTAATCCGAATTGCTGCTGATGTGCAAATTCAGGCGTTCGTAATAGTCGAAATCTATCCGGGTATATTCTCTCCACTGTGGCATTCCGTAGACGACCACTTTGTTGGGCCCTTTTACCAGACTGATTTTACGCATCAATGCGTAGATAAAATTTTCGTTACTCCAGGAAGGCACCACAAATACCGTTGTTTTTCCCTGTTGAATCAATGGCATCAAATCCAGATCTCTGAGGTCAGAAGAATTATCCCGTACAATATATTCTTTCAGCGGAGCAACCGAGTCGGATCCTTTATAAGTTTTCTGAGCATCCTGAAAATATTTTAACCGATTTTTCTCGGCCCCTTTATCTCTCACTAACAATACTATTTCGGAAGCAGCATGATTGTCCAGGGCGTGTTTGGTAATGGCCTGACAGTGGCTTTCCAGAGAAGGATTGGTTTGTACAAAATAAGGGTTGCCACTGGTGATTTTGTTGTTTGGATTGAGTGGTGAAATCAATACTTTTTTGTTTTTCCTGGCAAATTCTGCGGTCTTCTTCAAATTACTGGTGGTAACGGGACCGATAATAATTTCGGCTTCGAAGAGTTCGGACGATTGTAGTAATGAATTCATTTTAATATCCGATGCTTCCGTATCCAGAACGTTTACGTTTAACCGAACTCCGCGGGAAGAAAGATCGTCGAATGCCATCTTTACACCGCTGTAAAAATTAATGGCCAGCATCGATTTATCGTTAATTTTATTTTCATATTCTTTGAAACGATTTCCCAGAAAAGGCAGACAGACCGCCACGTCGTAGATATCCATCGTTTGTCCGGGATCCATGCCCGGTTTGGTACTGGTACCATCGGGCAGTCTTCCGTCGGAAGTAATCGGTGGATTTTCTTCCAGAGGTGTATTTGTCCAGCTAATCGTATCTACTGTTGATTCCTGATCAATCGGATTTTCGTATTTTCCCGTTTCCGGATTATAAACCTTACCACCCTGAATTTCGCCAAGATCTTCGGGAGCTTCCGTCTTCGGAGTATTGTCTACGGGTACTTTTTTTAAAGAATCACAAGACACCAGAAACAGGCAACCGCAAAGGCCAATTAATCCTGCTCTATTCCCACTCAATAGTAGCAGGAGGTTTTGTACTAATATCATAAACTACTCTATTTATTCCTTTAACGTTATTGATAATTTTGCTGGAAACAAATGCCATAAAATCGTAAGGCAGTTTACTCCATTCAGCGGTCATTCCATCGACGGAAGTCACGGCTCGCAGTGCTACGGCATTTTCGTACGTACGCTCATCTCCCATCACTCCGACGGATTGAACGGGGAGTAAGATAACACCTGCCTGCCAGACTTCATCATATAATCCGAATTGTTTTAGTCCTTTGATAAAAATATCATCCGCTTCCTGCAGGATTTGCACTTTTTCGGGAGTAATATCTCCTAAAATCCGGATCGCCAGTCCGGGTCCGGGAAAAGGATGCCGTCCGATGATATTTTCCGGCAATTCCATCTGGCGGCCAACCTTCCGTACTTCGTCCTTAAACAACATTCTTAACGGTTCGACTATCCTGAGGTTCATGTGCTCAGGAAGACCTCCCACGTTGTGATGTGATTTAATGGTAACCGACGGGCCATGGACCGAAACGGATTCGATCACGTCGGGATAGATGGTTCCCTGTCCGAGCCATTTTATATTTTCAAATTTGGCGGCAGATTCGTCGAATACATCGATGAACATTCCTCCGATTATTTTTCGTTTTCTTTCCGGATCACTTTCTCCGGCGAGGGCATCCCAGAAACGATTTTTCGCATCCACCCCTGTGATATTAAGTCCCATTCCTTCGTAGGAAGCAAGTACTTCTTCGAATTCATTTTTTCGTAACAATCCATTGTCAACAAAAAAACAGTAGAGGTTATCCCCGATTGCCCGGTGCAGTAAAGCGGCACCGACGGTAGAATCCACTCCTCCCGATAAGGCCATTAAAACTTTATCCGTACCGATTTTATTGCGCAGCTTTTCGACCGTATCCTCTACGAAGGAGGCGGGTGTCCAGGTTCCTTCACAACCGGCGACGTTGACCAGAAAATTTTTCAGGAGTTGTTTGCCGTGCAGGCTGTGGGTTACTTCCGGATGAAACTGGAGGCAGTGAATCGGATATTTGAACTGATTTTCTCTGGATTTAAAAGCGGCCACCGGAATGCTGTCCGTAGCGGCAGTAATCTCAAATTTTTCGGGTACCTCCATGATCGAATCACCGTGGGACATCCATACCTGAGAATCCGCCGGAATTTCTTTAAAAAGCGGATCGGAAGCGACTACTTCGCTCAGACTGGCTTTTCCATACTCCCGTTTTTGCGAACGCTGCACCTGACCACCAAAATGACTGGCAATCATCTGGGCACCGTAACAAATAGCAAGGACGGGCCGTTGACCAATAAGATAATCCAAATCTACTTTCAGCGCGTTTTCGTCGGTGACGGAAAAAGGGCTTCCGGAAAGAATAATGGCTTTTATTCCCTCGGTAATGGGAGGAATTTTATTATATGGAACAATTTCACTATAAATATTCAATTCCCGTACCCGTCTGGCAATCAATTGAGTATATTGCGAACCAAAGTCTAATATTAATATTTTCTCACTCATACGAGCAAAGATACTATTTTTGTACCCAATGCTGAAAAAATTATTGTGGAAAGACAAGAACAACTGGCAAATCGCCGGCGCTACGCTGGGGGCATTTATTGGTTTGTTTTTACTATTGCTTTCGCAACAATTTTATTTTGATTTTCAGTATCTCCTCCTCGGCAATAAGAAGGTCACCTCCGAATATATTACGCTGAATAAACCCGTTATTGCCTACCAGTCTCATTTTACGGAAGTGGAACTAAAGGACCTCGGCCAGATTGATTTTGTTCAGCAACTGGGTATCTTCCGTTCCAGTGAATTTCGCATCAATGCGTCCAGTCCTACTTTTGGATTTTTTACCGATCTGTTTTTTGAGGCAATTGACACGGCCTTTATTGATTTTGAAGATACGAAGTCGGAATTTGTCTGGCGGGAGGGGCAACTGGAAATTCCGATTGTGGTGTCACGGGATTATCTGGCGCTTTATAATTTCGGGTTTGCGCCCAGTCAGGGTCTACCCCAGTTGAATCCGGAGTTTCTCGAAAATTTCACCCTGGATCTTACGCTGATTGGCAAAGGGCTGAAGAGAAAGTTTAAAGGTCATATCGTTGGTTATACCGACCGGATTCATTCGATTCTGGTGCCTGACAATTTTATGGTGTGGGCCAATCAGACCTTCGGAGAACAAAAGCAACCGGGTGCCCTGCGGGTCATGCTGGCAGTAGAAAGCGGACAAGAAACCAGGATCCGGGAACTGATCAAACAGAAAGGATTTGAAGTGAACAGTGGTCACCTGGTCGGGGAAAGAATCCGGACTTTACTCAGCGGTGCCATCAGTATTATCGCACTGATTGGACTGGTGATTGTGATTTTGTCGGTCCTGATTTTTGTGATTAATTTTCAGTTGCTGATCAGTCGGGCCAAGGACCGGATTCAGCTATTGCTGGAGCTGGGTTACCGACCGGGCGATATCAGTCGGGTACTTTTCTCCTATTTATTGAAAATTTTTGCGGGAGTGCTGGTGATGACCTTGGTGGCTTTGTTTTTATTCCGGTGGGGATTTCAGTTTTGGTACAGTCAACACGGTTTTCAGCTGGGCATGCAACTGCACTGGTCGGTGTATTTGACGGCGGTGGTTTTTTCTTTGGTGGTTATTGGATTTAATTACCGGATGATCGGGAAGATGGTGCGGGGGTGAAGTTTAGTGGTTTATTGAGGGTGTTCAATTAACTGTGTCTGCTTCATCATTCTGCATCCTATATTTTTATGTAATCTACATGAAATTTTGTTAATCAGTGATCCTACTCTAAAAAGTGATTTTCGCGCAGAGAAGCAAAGAACGCTGAGCGATCGTGTATATCTTTAACGTGTATATCTTTTATCACAAAGATGGTATATAATTAATTTTATCAAATGCGTTTCTAGGTTTTCGTTTTTCTAGTTTTTAGAGCAAGCTCATCAGTTTATTCGTTATTAGTCACTTAATACTCAATGCAGACATATTATTTTAGACACAGTTGATTGAACAGTCCCTTAATCGGTCCCTGACTTATTCACGTTTTTAAGATTTGAAAAGGTCCCCTACTTCCCCACGTACCATTTCGGCAACACCCAACGGTATCGTACTGCCAGAATACGCAAAACAATTACCAGTGCGCTCGTAATGACGTAAATAGCATCCAGCGACAATGATGTTTTGTTTAAAAATATAAAAATAACCCCTCCGATAATACTGAGCGACGCATAGATTTCTTTTTCAAAAATCAACGGAATCTGATTGCACAAAATATCCCGGATCACCCCTCCAAAAGCTGCGCTTAACGTTCCTAACAAAATACATATAATCGGATGTAACCCAGCTCCCATTCCTAATTCTACCCCGATAATTGTAAATAACCCCAACCCCATCGCATCAAACAAAAACATCGTTTTTCTAAAATAAACCAAATAAGGCCGGCAACTCATCGCCACCACGGCTCCCGCCAGAATGATCAGGGCATAGTTGATATCCTGCATCCAGCCTACGGGTGTACGACCGATCATCACATCCCGCAGCGTACCACCTCCGACGGCCGTTACGAGGGCTAAGATGACAACTCCAAAGGGATCGAATTTTTTATCCATCGCCGCCAGTGCTCCGGAGATCGCAAAAACAAACGTTCCCAGATAGTCCAGGATTTGGAAGATGTTGAAGGTTTTGGCCAGGGTTGGATCGTGGAAAAACATAGGGATGTTGAGTTGTTGAGTTGTTGAATCGTTGAATCGTTGCAGGCGTGAAACGAGGCGTTGATAGAAACAAAAATGTAGAAACAAGGCATGCCTTGTTTCTACATTTTTGTTTCTACATTTTTGTTTTCAGAATTTCAAAATTCCGAAATTATCTTAGATACAAGTTGAACTCTACCCGACGGTTTTTCTCCCGTCCATCTTTGAAGCGGTTATCCGCGATGGGTTGTGTTTCACCGTATCCTACGTAATTGACCCGGCTGCCAGCGATTCCTTTCTGAATCAGGTAATCGTAGCAGGATTTAGCTCGTCGTTCGGAAAGCACCTGATTGGTAGCCGACGAACCGATACTGTCCGTGTGACCGTTGATGGATAAGTTATAATCAGGATATTTTTTCATCAGTGCAACGATCTGATCAAGGGTAGCGAAAGAAGACGCTTTGAGCGTAGCACGAGCAGATTCGAATTCGACGTTTGAAACGGCCAGATTCAGAATCTCCCGGTCTTCTACCGTGATTTCCGGACATCCATTATTAGCAGCTGTTCCGGCGCTGTCTGGACAACGGTCTTCGCCGTCAGGAACACCATCATTGTCACTGTCAACGACCACTGGTACCGGACATCCGTTATTGCTGGCCGGACCCGCTTCGTTGGGGCAGCGATCATCTTTATCTTCTACTCCGTCGTTATCCGCATCAAGTACCGGACATCCGTTATTCGCACGGGTACCAGCTTCGGCGGGACACTGATCTTCTGCGTCGGGGACACCATCACCATCCGCATCCCGTACCGGGCAACCTTTCAGTTCAATCGTTCCGGGTTCGGTAGGACATTCATCTTCTTTGTCCATTACACCGTCGTCATCCGTATCCGGACAACCACTGAATTTAGCCAAACCAGCTTCGGCGGGGCAATCATCATTTTTGTCGGCCACCATATCACCATCCGCATCGGGACATCCTTTCAGCGACATTGGTCCGGCCAGCAAAGGACATTCATCTTCCAGATCCGTAAGTCCGTCACCGTCCGTATCCAGCGGCTCGGGTTCTGCGGGCGTACCGTCCAGCGCAAACATAAAACCTGCTCCGTAAACAATCTGCTCCCGGTTTTCGAGGGTGGTAAATCTGTATTCAGATTGTGCCTGTAAATAAATTCCCGGAGATAACCGGATGTTTAATCCTACACCAACCGGAAATGCTGCAGAATGATTATTAATTTCCGAAATTTTTTCCAGCTGATAACCGACTCCGGCAGTTAGGTATGGAGTCAGAAAATAATCTGCGCCAAAGTAACCGATTTGTCCTACCAGGTCCGCTGACAGGTTCATCCGGCTGTCAAATTCATCCGCAATACCGGCTTCGCGTACGTCAGCCGTTCCGAGACGCAGGGGAACTCCAACATTAATAAACTTGTTCAGGTTCTTGAAAAAACCTACTTCGATACCTGCGGTGTTTTCACTGAAATTATCTCCATCAAAAAGATTGAAGCCATCCAGTGGGGTCAGGTTGTCCAGTGCATTTACTTTTGTAGTAATGCCAAAGCCACCGTTCTGATTTTGGGCTGCCAGATTTACAAAAACTGCCAGACAGACAAGTAAAGTAAAAAGAAATTTGATCTTCATAAGTAAATTGTTTTAGATGATTTTTATTTGTTATGAAATGAAAATTACTTTAAAGCTCAGAGTATGTTCGTGGAATTTCTTTTTAATCCTTCAGACCTCTACCCTCTTTTTTTATTTTACCTTCTTTATCTAATTTTTTCATAAGCCGGTCCAGTATTCCGTTAATAAAATCTTTACTCTTATCGGTACTGTAAGATTTAGCGATTTCGACAAATTCGTTGAGCGTCACTTTAGTGGGAATGGAAGAAAAGGTCATTAGTTCGATGAGGGCCATTTTGATTAAAATCATATCCATGATCGCCACCCGGTCCGCGTCCCAGTTTTTGAGGATGGGTTCGATAATTGCCAGAAGTTCCGTATCCTGGTGATGGACGAGGTGGAGCATTTTTTCTCCGAAATCTACGACTGTATCATCTCCGGGCCGGTATTTGGTTAAAAAATCTTCCTCTTTTGGCAACGCCTTGATGGTCTTTTTGATGGTTCCTGCGACGAGCGATTTATCGTCGGGCCAGTTGGCAGAATAGTCTTCGATAATTTCGTTAAACATTTCACTATTGGTACAAAACTTAAAGAGCTTCAGCAGCACCTGGCGGTGGCTTTCGTCGATATTTTCAGCGGTCAGATAATTTTTATAATCATCGGATTTAGCAAAATCGAGATATATTTTACGTACGTTGTCCTGATCGGTATGTTCGTCCAGTTGTAAGCGGATAATCTCCTGCTGCAAAAGTTTATTGGTGGACAAGGCACGAATCAGCGGATTGCGATAAAGCCGGTCGGTAAATATTTTATCTTCTTCGTTGGGTAAGTGTTTGGCCAACCGCCGGTCGCGGTCTTTTTCTGCGTATTTGGTAATATCCACCAGGAGGTAGAGATTATAAATATACATGTCGAAAGCCGATTGGATATTGCCGTGGTAACGGCGAAGGGCTTCGGAATAGGATAGCTGTTCGTCCCGACTCATCGAGTACAGCATCTGCATGACTTTTATGCGGATATTTCTTCTGCTTAGCATTTATGACTTTTCAAACAGCAGTTTAGGAGTTGTACAGTATTCCGTTTTCTCAATTAACTTCTATGCTGTACGTTTAATTTTACCAGACAAAGAAAGTCATTTTTTTTAAATTTCAGAGAATTTATTTCAATTTTCTTAGTTTGACTTTTTTGGTCAACCTATTTCAGGCATGGACACTTTTTTTATTCCGCAATTTCCGGATGATCAGGATTTATTATTTAATTCCCAGTTCCTCGTAAACCGGCAATTTATTAATATGCCATTTATTCAAAATCTTTCCGTCCTTCCAGAGCACTACGCCGGGATTGGAGCGAACTATTGTTTTCAATAAAATATCATCCGCCTCGTAGATCGGAAATCCAGCCTGTACCTCGTGCCGGAAGGCCTCGATGGTTTCCTGTCCGGCGCCACCGGCCAGTCCAAAAACTTTTACGCCGTTGGCTTCCGCTTTTTTGGCCATTGGTGAAATTTTGTTGCGGTAAGCATCCAGAAAAGACTGCTTATCCGTTTTTAATTTATAAGAAACTACCATTAAGGAGTATCCGGGTTCCGCCAATACAGATTCCGCCATATCATTGCCATCGGCATCCGTAAAATCAAAATCACTGATCTTGGATGCCTCCAGGGTAGGCTTGGTTTTTATCTGGTCCAGAATTTCAAATTTCGTTTTCGGATAATCTTTAAAATTCTTCATGTAATCGTTGAACGGCAACTTGATCTCTTCTCCCGTTTCTTTGTTTCTCATCAGATAGTGAGTGATTTTCACGCTTGCAGCGGCCTCTTCTTCCAGCGCTCTTTGGGTTCTCACATCGGCTCCTTTTTTAAACGGTCGGAAGTCGGTTCCAGGAATATTCCACATGAAATTTGAAAAACAATAAATGGTCAGCGCGACCAGCGAAACACCCAGAATCCCATTTTGTACTTTATTGGAAAAGATAGAATGCATGCTCTTGCTACGCAACACAAAATAGATCGCCGGGATCATCAGGAATAAATCTTTCTGGAAAGATACTTTTGGTTTTAGTTTTAAAAAATCACCAAAGCAGCCACAGTCCGTCACCTTCATGTTGGTTTCTACGTAGGGGCCCCATTGTCCAAAAGAAAAGAAATTGACGTCCTGGGGTACGTAGCCCGTCAAAAAAGTAAATCCTGTCAGGAAGGTAAAAAAGACCACGATGGTCAGGAATAACCAAGCGGTGAGTTTGGGCCGGTTGCCCATGATCAGCATCAGACCGAGGATAATTTCCAGCAGAATCATAATCACCGAAAAGGCCACCACGTAATTGGACAGGAAGGGAAATAAGGGTGCAATAAAGGACATCCAGGTTTCCTGAAAAGTATAGGTGAATTCGGCAAAATATTGCTCCATCTTGTAAGCGGTTCCCAATGGATCAACGGCTTTTACGTAGCCAGAAAAAATAAACAGCACTCCACAAAAATGTTGTGCGTAAGACATGATCCAGCTCTTCGGTTTCCGATAACCAAATCCAAAAGCTAACAGTAATAAAAGGGCGGCAATGGCGACACCGATGACTAACTGGGGAAGGGTGATACTGATATTTGACATAATACAATTTTTAAAACGCAACAATGAGACGATCACTACAGATGTTTCGTCATGGCAAAAATACAAAACACTAACAAATGTAGGGGTATTATGTTGCTGTTGCTGTTAATGAGGGGTAAATGGTTGTTAATGAGGTGTTAACCGGGGATTTTTTGATGTGCGGATTTTTTGATGTGCGGATTTTTTGATGTGCGGATTTTTTGATGTGCGGATTTTTTGATGTGCGGATTTTGGGGCCACCGATATGTCGTCCCTATGGGACTTTGCTAGGGTTGTGACTTTTTTGGAGCCACCGATATGTCGTCCCTATGGGACTTTGCTAGGGTTGTGACTTTTTTGGGCCACCGATATGTCGTCCCTATGGGACTTTGCTAGGGTTGTGACTTTTTTGGGGCAGCCGTGTGTCGTTTCTATCGTATTTGAATTGAACAGGTCGGGGGCTTGGCGATTTATTTAATTTACATCTGTTACCTTTGTAAGGTGCAAGATTCTTTTCATACCATTCATACAGATGCCTCGGGATTATTTAAAGACCGGGGGAGTAAATTTTATGCTTACGCGCGGTCGGTAGCGACGGAAGCGGAGGCGCAGGATTTTTTGGCCGAAATTAAAAAAGAAAACAAAAAAGCGGGACATCACTGTTATGCTTACCGGTTGGGGTTGGATGATAATAATTTCCGGTCTAATGACGACGGCGAACCGAGTGGTACGGCCGGACGCCCCATTCTTGGACAGATTGACAGTGCGGGTCTCACCAACGTGATGGTAATCGTGGTACGATACTGGGGAGGCACCAAATTGGGTACTTCTGGTCTGATCAACGCCTACCGTGAGAGTACGCGCCTGGCGCTCGACGCAGCGGTCCGGATTGAAAAAATTGTGGAAGACCGGATTTTACTGACGTTCGATTATTCCCTGATGAGCGAGGTTATGAACGCGGTCAAAAAGATCGATCCAACGATTTACCGACAGGAATTTACGGAACATGGTGAGATCGAAATGGGCATCCGGCGGTCGGAAACGGAGAAGACGATGTTGCGGTTTAAGGCGCTGGTACTGGGGGTTAGTCTGGACGAGGCGAAGGCGGTGAAGGATATTGCGGGGTGTCGGGTGGTGATTGGTTGAGGGCGCTG
>CAKZUV010000253.1 GCA_937921555.1 uncultured Saprospiraceae bacterium | reverse complement strand
AAACCCACCACAAGCGAATTTTCGCTAAAAATGCTTATTTTAGTGCATCTATAAAATTTTATCACCCAACCAAAATATATTTTATCATGGCCCAGTATATGAGCATGGACACCCTTCGTTTTATTTTACACGATGTCCTCGACGTACAACAATTAGCTCAATTTTCCAGATTTAAAGATTACGACAAAGAAAGTTTTGATATGCTGCTCGATGCGGTCAAGGCATTTTCGGACAAGGAAATGTATCCGGTCTTTAAGGAAATGGACGAAGATCCGGCTCGTTACGAAGATGGAAAAATTATAGTGCATCCCATCGTGGAAACGATGATGAAAGCGGGTGGCGAAAATGGGTATATCGGTGCTACTTTCGATTACGAACTGGGTGGCATGCAATTGCCCCACGTGATGGAATCCGCAAGTGCACATATTATGCAGGCGGCCAATAATAGTCTTCCCGGATATTTTGCCCTGACCGGCGGAGCGGCCAATTTGATTATTACTTATGGTAGCCAGGAATTGGTGGACCGGTACGTTCCCAACATGATGAAAGGCGAATGGGGCGGCACCATGTGTCTGACCGAACCACAGGCGGGCAGCTCTCTTTCGGACATTACGACTTCCGCAAGCCGCAACGATGATGGCAGTTTTGATATCAAAGGGCAAAAAATATTTATCTCGGGTGGTGACCACGAATATGCCAGTAATTTTGTACATCTCGTTTTGGTCAGAATTGAAGGTGCTCCCGCCGGAACAAAAGGAATTTCTCTTTTTGTAGTTCCTAAATTCAGAATTGCAGAAAATGGAGATTTAGTACCCAATGATGTGATTACTGCCGGAGATTTCCAGAAAATAGGACAGCGGGGTTACTGTACTACGCATCTCGTTTTTGGTGAAAACAACAATTGCAAAGGCTGGCTGGTTGGTGCCGAAAATAAGGGATTGAAATATATGTTCCAGATGATGAACGGTGCAAGAATCGACGTCGGAATGACCGCAGCTTCTACCGCGACGGCCGCTTACCACGCTTCTTTACAATACGCCAAAGAAAGACCACAGGGCCGGAGAATTCTGGCGGGTGGCGTCAAAAATGTAGAGGCCGAACAAACCTTTATTATCAATCATCCGGACGTGCGAAGAATGTTATTACTGCAACGATCCGTCGTAGAGGGATCGCTGGCTTTATTGTTTCAAACTTCACTCTACCACGATTTGTCCACTCAGAGTACGGGCGAGGAGGAACGCGAACACTTCCACGACTTACTGGAAATCCTGACACCAATCGCCAAAACCTATCCTTCGGAAATGGGACGTGTATCCATCAATAATGGATTACAAATTTTGGGTGGATACGGTTTTTGCACAGATTTTCCATTGGAGCAATATTACCGGGACATCCGGATTATGGCGCTCTACGAAGGAACCACTGGCATTCAGTCGCTCGATCTTTTGGGTAGAAAAGTGACCATGAAAAACGGAGCAGCCATGAGAAGACTGACCAAAGAAATTATCACAACGATCAAAGAGGCCAGCACTTATGATGATCTGAAAAAATATGCCAATACCCTCAAAGAGGCTTCTAAAACATTGGAGGCTTCGTTGATGCATTTATTGCAGTTTGCGATGGATGGTCAGCACGAACGTTACGTAGCTGATGCGACTATTTTTATGGAAATGATGAGCAATATTGTAATCGCTTGGCAATGGTTGAAAATGGCCACCGTCGCAAAGAAGGCACTGGTAACGGGCGATCAAACGTACACCGCTAATTTCTATGAAAATAAAATTACCACGATGCAGTTTTATTTTAAATATGAATTACCTAAAATCGCAGCCGCACAAACGACACTGATGCACGAAGACAATCTGACGATTCCGGAGGTAAAGGAAGGGGTTTTTTAGGAGTGTTGTGATTTGTTGAATCGTTGATTTGTTGATTTGTTGAATCGTTTAACCTGGATTCCTGCGTTGTCAGTCATTTAATCAAGGTAAAAAATCGTAAAATCTCCCCTCGGGGCCGGGGTAAAATTTTGCGATTTTTTGCCGATCTTTCACCACTCTTCTCCTTGTTGACAGGCAGACCGCAGAGCGATCTAATTATGTTAGCCAACGTCAATTATAACAGGGATCGACCCCAGCGTGGGTCGCATTATATTTATCATAATTTCATAACAAAACAAAAATCAATTCGCGGACAACATCAAGATTAAAAATCGATAAATTATTCATCAAAAACCTCCACGTTCAAATTCCGAATAATAATCTCCTTATCGCTTTCCGCGTTCCAAAACTCAATACTTACCTGATCAAATGGTTCCGTTGGTTGTCGAATATCGAAGTATATATTCCGTTCGTCATTTCCCCACAAAAAGCGATGTAAACGAATCATCCGCTCTTTTACGATCTGATCTTTATTTTTAAAACGAAGAATAAACTGCGTCATTTTCCAGTACTCCCATTCTTTCCAGGTAATTCTAAAATCCGCCGAAGCCCGTAACCAGTCGGCACCACCCGCGTATGGAATCGTAAATTCCGGAGAACGCTGAATGTCTTTATTGAGTAGAATGGTCGTGTCTTTTAATCCGTCAAATATCGGCGTAATATTCCGACGGCCTCCCTCGTAAATTTCATCTGTGTCCAGCAGTTTTTGCGTTTCCTCCGGAATATCATTGCGGCCGACCGTTCGCCAATAATAGGCTTCCGTCATCTGTCCGGGAAAAACGGCCTGTCCCTGATGGGCATAGTGCGTAAACCAGAAATTTAGATAAATACACCCTCCCATCACCAACCACGTTCCCCAACGAATGATCGCCGGCATCCGGAATACCCAATCCACAAGACCGGCAAAAGCAAAAATTAGCACAGGATAAGCTTGCACCATCGTTCGTTGTCCCAACGCCCCACCGTACCACCAAATATCCCACGCAAAAGCCAGATACATAAAGAGTACGGAAAAGGCCGTTACCCCAAAAAATATTTTTTTCTGATAAAAAAAGAGTGGAATAAATCCTGCCAGCGCAAAAGTCATGATCTGCGTATACGTCAGCCAGCCAGCTTTATAACTAAAAAGGCATTCCCAGATATACGGTTTCAGCCAGTTAAATCCCTGGTCTTCGTAGCTGTAAATAATCCAGTCACCTCCGGCATATTTCCAGTAAATCAGCTGGATACATCCAACCAAAATCACGATTATCACTGCTCCCAGTATTTTCAGAAAATGTGCTTTCAGAAAATTGAATCGTGCAATAATGGCCGCTTTTGAAAATATATTCAACGCCCAGATAAAGGGAATCATCACCGAAATTAACTCGGTGGGGCGGGTGATCGTAGCCAGTCCGCAAAGCGCACCGAGCAGGAGCGTTGTTTTTGTTTTTGGATTTTTATAAAAATGAATGGTAAAATAAATGATCAGGACATAAAGCGTAAACAGATAATTGTGCGTCATCGCATTATCGATCGCCGCCTGGTTGAGATAATTCGTTCCGGCTACCAGCGCCAGTAAAGTCACCGCTACCGTCTGTTCGGAAAAATAGACTAATAAAATTTTTCTTAAAAAATACAATCCCAAAATGGCTATAAAAAAAGACCATAGAGAAATCATCAACTGGTACGGAAAAGAAAATCCATCCGCGGGAAATTGCCCGGTAATTTTGCAATAGGTATGCGCCAGGAAAAAAGCGGGCGTATATTGGAGCGCCATTCCAATCGGATATTTCATCACAAAATTACCATTGGTGTAGCGGAACGCCTGCTGAAAATCCGGGGTCGGTTTATAGTTCTTTATCAGGTCCTCCCGGAATTCACATTTTTTTAGATCTTTGTAGATAAACGTCGCCGGGAGATATATATAATATCCGGAGACATCCCAACCAATGGTCGCCTCCGTATATTCTTTCTGAAATTTGGGATAATCCACAAACTGAAAATATCCCATGATGAGATAGCAGAGGAGCAGGGACAGAAAGGAGTATGGTTTCATCAAAGAGGTATGTCTACGTTTTTTGCTCAGTCATACATAAGCTGTATTTCTGATTCAGATTTAAATTCAAAGATACAAACATCCGCTTAAATCTTCTTTTTCAAATACTATCTGTCAGATTGAAATTCACTTGTTGGTTCCAACAAAAAAATCGGCCACCATTATACATGATGACCGACCCTTTAATTTTATTCACGTTCGAAGGAAGCCAATAGCTAAAATCAAATAGCTAATAGCCTTCCCAACTACCTTCGGCTCACCGCCACCGGCATATTTGGATCAAACTCTCCCGTAATCGTCGGCGTCTGTGCGTTGCCCGTATACACGCGCACCTTCCCGTGTACAAAGTCAAACAACTCCGTGACCGTCACGATTTTATTTTTGTTTTTATCTGCTTCGCCTTTCAGACCACGAATCAGATAGTGGCTGAAAATTCCCTGACGTAGTCCTTTATCTTCCAAAGAATACTCATCTCCTTTCGAGGATAATAACAAGGCCGTTCCACCCTGTGAGTTTTCAAAAGCATCATAATATTTTTTCAGCGTCGCCTGTACGGCCGTATTAGAACTCGCCGCGCGCATCGATAACAGACTTCCCGAATGACAGGCATCTGCCAGTACTAATTTATGTTTTGCTTTGGTTTCACCGAATACATCTTTGATGTCCTGGTGTTGCAATTTATTATTAAATCCATCAAAATCTACGGGTAAAAAAGATCCCGGTAATCCGTGTCCGGAGTAGTAGAGAATCACCACGTCATTTTCGTCGGCCTGTAAAAACACCTGCCGCATCGTCCGGATAATATTGGCACGGTTGGCATCGTCGTCGATCAATACCCGGATTTGTTCGTCGGGCAAAGCACCACCTTCGGGACTTTTCAAAAACGCATAGATATGGTACGCATCGTCATCCGTATATTTGAGAACGGGCATGTGAACGTAACGCGCCACACCAACGACAACCGCCCAGATTTTGACATCTTCGTCCCGGTCTACTTTTACTTTTTCTTTGGCAATCATCTCATTGCTCGCTTCCAGCTCCTGAATAGGATTTCCGTATTCCCAGATCGCTCCGACCTGCCGTCCGCTGGCGTAGTACATGATTCCTTCGCCGTGGGGGGCGTGGCGTTTCCAGTTTCCAACGTATTTATCGCCATTGGCGTAATAGCAGGTTCCCTCTCCGTTGGGTACCCCGCTGACAAATTCTCCGACCCACTTTGAGCCGTCACCGTAAGCATAGACACCAATTCCGTCGGGACAATCTCCGCGCGTACAATCCGGCAGTTCGTCGGAAGGAATCGTATTATCAACCTCATTCACTTTTTCTGTGGCTGCGATCTCATCCATTTCACTACCCTCTTCGACGTATTTACCATTCTGCCAGATACCGGTAATTTCACTGCCATCGGCTTTATAGAATGTACCCTGACCATCTTTATAATTATTTTCCCAGTTGCCGGTATATTTGTTACCATCTTTGTAGGTCATCGTTCCCTGACCGTGCAGTTTTCCATTTTTAAACTGACCTTCATATTTATTACCACTTTTGTAATAATACGTACCCTTTCCGTTTTGGAGATCGTTGCCCCACTGGCCGACATATTTATCTCCCTTTTTAAATTCCATGGTTCCATTTCCATGAAATTTACTTTCGTTAAAATTTCCTTTGTATACGTCGCCGTTTGCAAAGGTCATTTTACCTTTTCCCTGACGGAACTGATTTTTCCACTGTCCGACGTAGCGATTACCGTTGCTGAAGATCAGCATTCCTTCACCGTGAATTTTACCGTTTTTAAATTCTCCCACGTACTTCGCACCACTTGGATAAAGGTAGGTGCCTTTTCCAGTTTTACAATTGCCCTTGGTACACTGGGCTTGAACGGAAGAAAAAGAGAAAAGCGTGAACAGGGCCACGAGACTACATAGATTTTTCATAACACCATGGGTTTTGGAACTTTTAGACGATGGAAGTTTACCAAATAGGAAGAGACTTCAAAACTTTACCAGTATAAGACTGCAAAATACTAATAAGGTTAAAACAAGGTCCGGATTTTTTTTAAATAAAATGTAGCATTGAATGGATAGGCAAATATTTCTTTATCAGGATATCATAAACACAGGTATCTAACCTCTCGATAAATATATATATTGTGTGAAAATTAAATAACCCGATTATTTAACGAATAGTAGTTATCTTTGAAAGGAAATTAAGTATTCATAATCCGTTAAGGATCAATAAAAAAATTATTTTAATCATGAAAAATTATTTGCTGCTAATCATATTATTCCTCGGTATTCTAAGTTGTAAAAACACGCCCGCTCCCGACAATACGGAAGCAACAAAAGAAACCACCAAAGAAACTACCAGCCATTTTGGAGAAAAAATTTCTGCGAAGGATGCAATCTCTTACGATGCGATGCTGACCAATCTGAATACACAGGATTCTCTCGAAACCAAAGTAAGAGGAAAAGTCAGTGGTGTTTGTCAGGCCAAAGGTTGCTGGATGACCATCGTTTCCGAAGAAGAAGGTAAACCGGAAATGTTCGTCAAATTTAAAGACTACGGATTTTTTATGCCCCTGGATCTCGCGGGTAAAGAAGTCGTCATGGCCGGTAAAGCTTACCGCGAAGAAACTTCCGTAGACGAACTGCGTCACTACGCGGAGGACGAAGGTCAATCCGCCGAAGAAATTGCCCAGATTACCGAACCGGTTGAGGAGTTGAAGTTTATGGCACACGGGGTGGTGATTGTGGAATAGCACTGGTAGGGTTGAAGCGCTGCGCTTGTTTAATCGTTTATTTGTTTAAAAAAGCACTTTATTTCTATTACATGAAGTATCACCCAATAATTTGAATAATGAGCCTGCTACGAAGAATGTAAAAAGCAAAAAACGTAATGAATATTAAAGTAAATAATATTTATAAAGTATTTGCAATTTTAGATTTACACGTTAAAATCTTTGCGCCTTTGCGCGACAAAAAACTTTTCAGAGGAGTCTCAATAATTAATTCAACAAGCGAAGCGTTTCAACATCTCAACGAGCGAAGCGATTCAACCGCGAAGCGTTTCAACACCTCAACAAGCAAGCGATTCAACCGCGAAGCGCTTCAACATCAAAAAAACTTCCGATGCGTTTATTTCCTCTCTGTTGGTCGTTGTGCTTCTTTTGCTTTTCAGCAAATGCAGGCGCGCAATCCCTTGCCGACAGTTTACTGGAAGTACTTAAGTTGGAATCAGTGGATACCCAGCGGGTACATTTGCTCAATGATTTGGGTTGGGAATATAAGTACGACGATATCAACAAAGCTCGTCAGCATCTCCAGGAATCGATTGCACTTTCCAAAAAAATAAATTTTAAAAAAGGAGCTGCCCAGGCCTTTAATAATCTCGGCGTCGTCGCTGCCATCCACGGAGATATCGAACAGGCAATGGCCAATTACGAACAGGCATTGTCACTCCGCCGGGAACTGAACGACCGGAAAGGAGTCGCTTCGCTTTATAATAATCTCGGAAATTTACAGGAAGAAAAAGGAGACTATCTGGGGGCGCTGGAAAACCTGCAGCAGTCTTATACCATCCGGCAACAACTCAGGGACACCCAGCGAATGGCCCGGGTGCTTTACAACATCAGCTACGTGCACGAACGGATGGGTAACTATCCCGAAGCGCTGGACTATGTACTCCGTCACCTCGAATTGCTGAAAGGGACCAAAGATTCCTACAGCCTCTTCAACGCTTATACCTTATTGGGTAATATCAATGTCGAACTGGAAATTTACAAGGAAGCACTCAGTTACTATCAACAGGCGCTCACCATCGCGGAAGATATCGGCGACGACTACGAACTAGCTATCGCCTACAATAATCTGGGAAATATGCTGGACGACTTCGCCGAGCGGGATTATAAAGATGAAAAATTCGGGGCAGCCCGTCCCCGCTTTACGCAGGCGCTGAAATATCTGCAACAGGCTTTGGCAATTTACCAGCGAACGGAAGACGCCGAAGGCTCCGGTAATGCCAACAATAATATCGGCGTGGTTTATAAAAATCTGGGAAGCTATTTTTTAGCATTAGAAGAACCCGATTCGGCGAATATGTACCTTAATCGTTCGCTTTCTTATTTGAATAAAGCACTGACCATCCATCAGCAACTCAACAACCGGAAAGGGATCATTGAAACCTATAATGGTTTCGGGGATGTTTACCGGCGACTGGAAAATACGGATAAAGCGTTGTCCTACACCCAGGATTATCTCGACCTGGCCATCGAAATGGACGACCAGAAATTTATTCAAAAAGCGTACAAAGATTTATCACGCGTGTACGCAGATTTGAAAAAGTATAAAAAAGCCTACAAATTCAGAAAAAAATACGACGAGATCCGTTACGAACGGCTGAGCGAGGACATCGTCCAGCAGAATGCGCGGCGGCAGGCAATCTTTGGTGATTATCAGGTACAACTCGAAAACGAAAGACAGGAAAAAGCCTTGGTCGCACAAGAAGCACAATTGCATCGTACGACCCTTTTTCGGAATTCACTCATGATCGGAGCGCTCGGATTACTCGCTATCGTTCTGTTGATTTACAATCGCTACCGCATCAAGTCACGCGCAAATCAGGAACTGGCTGATAAAAATAATATCATCGCTACGGAGAAAAAAAGGAGTGATGATCTGCTTTTGAATATCCTGCCGGCGGAGACCGCCCGGGAATTGAAAGAAAATGGTAAAGCAAAAGCCAAACAATATGCCTCAGTTACAGTTTTATTTTCGGACATTGTATCTTTTACGCAAGTAGCCGAAGCGTTGTCCGCAACCGAATTGGTAACGCTGCTGGACGATTGCTTCCGCGGATTTGACAAAATAGCGCTTAAATACGGTATCGAAAAAATAAAAACGATTGGCGATGCGTATATGTGTGTGGGAGGACTCCCCGTACCGAATACCACCCACGCCTACGACGTAGTACGAGCAGGAATGGAGATGCAGGCATTTGTAAAAAATTATAACCGTACATTGGCAGAGCGTGGAATAGCCGATCTGGCCATCAGAATTGGTATACATACAGGGCCGGTGGTAGCAGGAATTGTAGGAAGCACAAAGTTTGCGTATGATATCTGGGGAGATACCGTAAATCTGGCGGCTAGAATGGAATCAGGCGGAGCAGCCGGTCAGGTCAATATTTCACGGACGACCTACGAGGCGGTAAAGGATAAGTTTTCGTTCGAGGAAAGAGGAAAGATTATGGTAAAGAACAAAGGAGCGATAGAAATGTATTTTGTTGACTCTAAAATGGAAGTTGTTTAAAAGTATAGATTGGATTAATGGATTATTCTGGCAGCAGAGATTTTATTTTGGGTAAACTAGAGAAGGAGTTGTCTCCTGCTTTGTATTACCACGGACTGAACCATACATTGGATGTAATGGCAGCTACGGAAATGTTATGCGCCGAAGAAAATATTAATGAACACGATACGCTATTGCTCAAAACAGCTGCTTTGTTTCATGATGCTGGTTTTTTACGCAGCAACTTTAACCACGAAATGCTGGGTTGTGATATCGTCCGGGAATATTTACCAAATTTTGGTTACCCCGAAAAAGCCATTGAAAAAATCTGCGGCATGATCATGGCTACCAGAATTCCTCAATCACCTAAAAATAAACTGGAAGAAATTATTTGTGATGCCGACCTGGATTACCTGGGAAGAGATGATTTTAAAAAAATAGGAGATCTGCTTTACAAAGAATTAAAATTCCATGATTACCTCCAAAACCGCAAACAGTGGGACGCCCTCCAAATTGCTTTCCTGGAAAAACATTCCTTCTTCACCGAAAGCAGCAGAGCCAAACGCTCGGCAAAAAAAGCAAGCCACCTCAAAAAATTGAAAAAGAAAGTACAGAATATCTGATCCTGAAAATGAAGCCTCCCGCAGTCGCCCCGATCAGTGGCCAAAAGCACATCTTTCGGAGACTTTTTTATTATAGATTAGGAATTTAACGCTTGATTCGCATTATTAATAAAAAAAGCACTTACCCGATCTTCATCGAATAAGTGCTTTGCTGTGAGAGAAGGACTCGAACCTTCACGAGGAGGTTAGCCATAGTACAGGTTAATATAGTGGTCAACCCTAGTAATGCCGAAGCAAAACTTATACTACGTTTATTCCTTGATCCTCACCCCCGAGACAAGGGGGCATGGCTGCCAACTTTCATCACCTCACAGTATTGAGACAATTTTGAGATAATCTTTCTTATCTCCTTTTGTTATTACAAATATAGGGCTAAAAGCTTCCTTAATGCAAATTTTTCAATAAAAAGAATTAATTTTTACTATATTTTTAAAAATAAAATAATTTGTTAATCATATTTTTAATTTTAAATATTAAAATACGGCGTTTATTAAAATATTTGCAACGTGCGTACAGATTTCCACCGTATTACCTCACAAATAGCGGTTTTAATTGCAAAAAAATCAGTCAATCGCTATTTTTAATGACATATTTTCAATAAAACCCCGATAATTCTTTCAAGAGGTGACTATTTTAGGAATGGCAAATAAATAAGTGCAGATTCTAGGCGAACTATTTTTGCCTCAATCAAAGAAGCAAAATGGGAGTTATGCTGTGTATAATGACCATTTTGTTGAGGCAGAGTGAGGCAAAAAGAGGAAGTATAGAATCGTAC